>CAZHEI010000006.1:0-40721 GCA_964531425.1 uncultured Vampirovibrio sp.
CCTGTGAGCCTGATATCGGCTATCTGCACAGAGGAATGGAAAAAATGGCTGAAAAGCTCAGTTATATTCAATATTTGCCTCTTGTTGATAGAATAGATTATCTTGCAGGATTTTTTTACTCCGAATTGATGTGCAAAACTATTGAAAAAGCTTTAAGCATAGAGCTTTCAGACAAAGTTCGTGCAATAAGAGTTTTGTTGCTTGAATTAAATAGAATTGCTTCTCACTTATTATGGATTGGAGCGTTCTTAATGGATTTAGGCGCAGTTTCTCCGTTTTTTTATGCATTTAGAGAACGAGAGCTAATCCTTCAATATTTTGAAAAACTTACCGGTCAAAGAATGATGAATAATTACTTTGTTTTTGGCGGAGTTAGACATGATATTTTTGCACTTGAAGATGTAGAAAACATTTTAGCTATCATAGAAAAGAAAATACCTGATTATGAAAAACTCATTACAGAAAATCCTATTTTCTTAAAAAGAACAGCTAATAAAGGTATTTTAAAACCTGAAACAGCGCTTAATGATTCTATTACCGGAATTAATTTAAGGGCAAGTGGAGTTAATTTAGATTTTCGTACAAAAGACCATCTTTACTGCGGTTTTTATTTTGAACCGGTTGTCCTTCAAGATGGTGATTCTTGGGCAAGATATAAAGCAAGAATATTGGAAATCATTGAAAGTTCAAACATCATAAGGCAAGCTTTAAATTATCTTAAAAAAGGCGGAGAATTAAATCAAACTCTTGTTAATCCAATAAATCTTAAATTACCGGAAGGAGAATATTATTCAGAAATTGAAGCTCCTCGTGGGTTAGCAAGTCTTTATATAAAATCTGACGGAGAAAAGACTCCTTATCGACTAAAATGGAGAACAGGGTCTTATTATGCCGTAAATCTTTTGAGAAAAATTCTTGTAGGAGAATATTTGAATGATGCAATTGCAATTGCAGGGTCATTGGATATAATTTTGCCGGAGGTCGATAAGTAATGAATTATTTGTATTTTTTATATATCGAATTTTTAGCAAAACATAATATTCCACAAATGTTTGGTGATATTACTTTTTACGTAATACCATGTTGCATAATTTTTGTTGCATTGCTGATTGTAATTTTGGCATTAGTTTTGTTTGAAAGAAAACTTTTGGGCTGGTTTACACAAAGAAAAGGTCCAAATAGAGTTGGCTTATGGGGAGTTTTACAAACTGTTGCCGATGCTTTCAAACTTCTTTGCAAAGAAAATATTACACCAAAAGGGACTGAAAGATTTTTATTTAATCTTGCACCGATAATTATTTTTATACCTGTAATGATTGTATTAGGACTAATTCCATATAGTTCAGAATTTACTTTTATGAATTTTCAAACAAATCTTTTAATATATATAATTGTTGCGACATTTCCTGTACTAAGTATCCTTCTAGCAGGATGGGCAAGCAATAACAAGTACTCGTTAATGGGTGCAATGAGAAATATTTCACAAATTCTTGCTTATGAATTGCCAATTGCGTTTACAATTTTATCAGTAATAGTTTTGGCTTCTTCAATGAATTTAACCCAAATAACGTTCGCTCAAAGCAGTAAATTCGGAGTTTTAGGTTGGTTTGGAATACCTTGTATTCTTGGATTCGTAATAATGTTTATGTGTACTCTTGCGGAACTAAATCGTTGTCCGTTTGATTTGCCTGAAGCTGAAAGTGAGTTAATTTGCGGATACAATACTGAGTATTCCGGCATGAGATTTGCGTTATTTTATTTAAGCGAATATGGAATGCTTTTTGCGAACTCTCTACTTCTTTCAATTCTATTTTTAGGAGGTTTTTTATCGCCTTTTGGTAAATATTTAACTTCCGGATTCTGGGTTTATTTTGAACAAGCATTTTGGCTATTTGCAAAATCTTTCTTAATAATATTCATAATCATTTGGATTAGAGCAACATTACCAAGATTAGCGTCATTCGATTTGCTAAAATTTTCTTGGGTTGTTTTATTACCAGTTTCTATCATAAATTTCTTTTTGATGGTTATTCTAAAAATGGGAGGTTTATATGCTTAAAAGTATAAAATACACTCTTCTTAGTATGTTTACGGTTTTTAAGCACTTATTTATGAAGCCTGTAACACTTGAATATCCTGAAAAGAAACGTCCTGTTGGAGAAAAATTTAGAGGAAAACCGGTTGTAAACGGATGTACAAAATGCGGAACTTGCATGAAAGTTTGCCCAACAGGAGCAATAAAAATTCAAGAAAATGAGTTTAAAATTGATTTAAAACGTTGCATTTTTTGTGGCAATTGTTCTTTTTATTGTCCTAAAGGAGCAATAAGAATGAGCGGAAATTATGAACTTGCAACAGATACAAAAACCGAGTTAGAATTAATCTATAAAATAGGAGATGAGAGTGAACGGAATATATAATCCTATAATTTTTTATCCAACTGCTATTATTATGATTTTGTGCGCAATTTTAGTCATAAAATTCAAAAATATTTTCTACTCACTTTTATCTGCAATTATTGTATTCTTTCTTGCCGGAATATTATTCTATGTTTTAGGTTCCGAATACAATGCTGTTATTCAAGTCGCAATTTACGGAGTTGCAGTGCCAATAATTCTTGGTCTGGCTATAATGTTTACTAATTTTAAAAAAGAAGAAAGACATACTTCTACAAAAAGTTCAAATCTTAAATATATAATGTTTTTAACCGGAGGAATTTTCTTACTTGCAATTATTTATTTAATTATGATTTCTCTTGTTTTTAATCCTTCCGGCTTTAATATTTCAGAAGAAATTAACACTAACTATCAACAAATACTTGGAGTTTTTTCTCAAGAAATTTTTGTAAAATATGTTTTTGCATTTGAAATTGTATCCTTGATTCTGACAATAATAGTTGCAGGCTTAACTTTATTTAGCAAAAAGGAGGAAGAATGCAAGAAATAACAATCTATCATTATCTTTTTATTGGATTACTTCTTTTTGTAATCGGGCTTGCCGGCTCTATATTATCAAAACACGTTATAAAAGTTCTTATTTCAATAGAATTTATGTTAACAGGTGTTAATTTAAACTTTATTACGTTTGCAACTTTTTGTGATAACACAAACTTGAACGGCTATGTTATGTCATTATTTTATGTCGCAATAGGAGCTGTTGAATTAGCTGTTGCGTTATACATTTTTTACTTAATGTATAACAAAAAAGAATCAGAAAACATTGATAAATACGGAGATTTATAAACTTTGGCAGAATTATTTTTAGATAATATATATTTGGCATTATTACTTCCTTTCTGGATTTTTCTTATCATTATGGTTGGAAGATTTTTTTCTGTTTATGTAAATAAAATAGTTATAAATGTATTAACATTACTGTCTTCTGCCTTTGGAATTTTTATTTGTTCAGGTGCTTTATATAAACTTCCTGCTGATAAAATTCTTGATACAGCGTTTCAATTTGTTAAAATCAATGATTTTATTATAGATTGTGGTTTACATGTAGATAGAACTGCTCTAATTTTCGCACTTGTCCTATTTTTAGTAAGCTTTTTTGTCCAATTCTTTTCTATTTCATATATGAAAAATGAAAAGAAAACTTACAGATTTTATGCACTAATGAATCTGTTCAACTTTTCAATGGCAGGTCTGTTTTTCAGCCAAAATTTATTTCAAACTTATTTATTCTGGGAATTAGTCAGTGTAACTTCATATTTACTAATAGGGTTTGAATATTCAAAGACAGAAAAATCAGAAGCGGCTAAAAAAGTTTTTTTAATAAACAGAATTGGAGATACCGCTTTAATCGGAGCAATTATAATGAGTTCTTATCTAATCTATTCTTACGCTCCGAATAAAAGTCTAACAACACTGGCATTTGTTGATATGAATACAATTTCAACTCTTGTTTATGCTTATGCATCCTCCCCTTTGTTCGAAATAATATGTGGCTTGTTTATTATTGGAGCCTTAGTTAAATCAGCGCAAATACCTTTTTATGTTTGGTTGCAGGATGCAATGGAAGCCAAACTGCCGGTAAGTGCTCTCCTTCATTCTGCAACACTTGTTGCCAGCGGAATATTTTTAACTTTAAGATTATTGCCTTTCTACACGCTAGAACCTGTTTTGTTAAAAACAATCGCCATTCTGGGACTTTTAACTGCATTAATTTGTTCAATTTCAGCTTGTGCACAAACTAAACCCAAAAAAGTTCTTGCTTATTCAACTTCTGCACAATTTGGATTAATTTATTTTGCAATCGGTATTCTTAATCTTAAAGCTGCACTGGCTCTTTTTGTTGCGCATGCATTTATCAAATCTATGCTATTTTTGACACTACCTAAAACTGAAGATAAATGGAATTATACAAACTTTATTTTATTTTTACTCGGGGGGCTTTCGCTTTCCGGATTAATTCTTTCAGGAATGATTGCAAAAGAATTGGTTTGCGTAAATCTTGGGTCAACAGCAATTGCTGTTATATCGATATTAGCATTCTTAACTGCATTTTATATAATTAGAATTGCTCTTGTTCTTTTTGATAAACATAATGTTGAGAAATCAAAAACGCAATGGTTAGAACTTGTTGCGATTTTAGGCTTGTTCGTACTGAATATATTATTTTATATTTATTTGCATAAAACTGCGCAATATAAAATCGCTGAACCGTTTTGGGCAGCATTAACAGCGTGGATTTGTGTTTATATTTTATATATTAAACAAGGGTTTAGAAAAATTCCTGTTCTTTATCCAATTGCCGTTAATGGATTTTATTTAGATAATTTATACAAATTTTTCTGTGAAAAAATTTACACAAAATTTGCACAATTCTGCTCAAGAATTGATACAAAAGTTTTTGGGAATTACAATTTATTCATTAATCCGGTAAAAAATGGAGTTAAAATATCTAATTTCATTGAAAACAAAATAATGAATGGATGTGTAAAATTTATCACAAAAGGATTCAAGAAATTTTCTTTAATTGATTTAAAAGCTCAAAACGGAAATATTCAAAAATATAATGCGTACGCATTTATAATAGTTACAATAATTTTAAGTTGTTTAATTTTAGGATACACAACTATATTAATATATATGGGGGAATAAATGGATAGACTTATTTCAATACCGGCTTTAATATTCTTACCGATGATTGCATCGTTTTTAATAATGTCGCCGTTATTTACGAACAATGAAATCGCAATAAGACGTTTTACTAAAAGTTTTTGCGGATTGCATTTTTTATATTCAATTTTAGCATTAGCATTATTTAGTCCGGCAAATCCTTACATGAGTGAAATTCACTTTTTCGGGATTGATTGGATTCAAGTGCTTGGAGTAAAATTTGCATTCAAAATTGATTCAATTGGAATAATTTTAACAACTCTTACTTCTTTTGTATTTTTATTGGCATCAATAAGCAGTAAAATGAATATAAGAACAAATCATAAATTCTATTATTCAATGTTTTTATTATTAATGTCTGCAATTCTGGGGATATTTACAGCAAATGATATGTTTGTGTTCTTTATGTTTTGGGAATTAGAGCTTATTCCTGCTTATTTTTTGATTGGTGGGAATTTTACTTCTGAAAACAATACAGAATCTAAAAAATCAGCCGTAAAATTTGTTCTTTTCACATTCTTAGGAAGTATGTTTATGCTTCTTGGAATTTTGCTTTTGCATTATTACAACTATGTTACGACAGGAACGCTTTCTGCCTCTTTTGAAGATATTTTAACAAATTCTATTCCTTATGGAATTCAATTATTTATTGCAATATGTTTCTTGATAGGTTTTGGTGTAAAACTTCCAATAATACCTCTACATACTTGGCTTCCGGATGCACACACTAATGCACCAACACCGGTTAGTATGGTTTTAGCTGGAATTCTTCTTAAAACCGGAGCTTACGGTATTTTTAGATTTAATTATCAAATGATGAACGAATCTTTTGGAACGATAGCACCTATTCTTGCAATTTTTGCATTCGTAAATATTATTTATACTGCATTCGTTGCTTACGCTCAAACTGATATAAAAAGAATTGTTGCATACTCAAGTATTTCTAATATGGGATTAATTCTTTTAGGATTATGTGCATTCAATCAAATTGGACTTTCTGCTTCCGTATTCCACATGGTAGCTCACGCACTGGTAACCTGTGGGTTATTTATGATTTGCGGTATTGTTTATCTAAGATGCAAAACTCGTGATATAAATTCTTTGGGTGGAATCGCAATCAATATGCCTAGATTATTTGGTTTTGCGACACTAATTGTTTTGGCTTCCATCGGAATTCCTGCATTTGCACCTTTCATAAGCGAAATTTTAACAATTATGAGTGCAATGTTTTCTGATTTGAGTGTAACTTTAAAAATAGTTTCAGTATTGTCATTACCATTGCTAATTGTAAGTTCTTGCTATATGCTCAAATTTTTACACTCAGCATTTTTTGGAAAACAGCAAGAAGTTTTTGCAAAAATTAATGATATTACTGTACATGAATTTGTAGTTTTAGCATCTATTATAATGGGATTAATTATTTTTGGAATATTCCCTAATGCAATTTTAGGAGTATTACAATGATAAATGATTTTTTCAATATACTACTTCCTCAAGGATGTTTAGTAATATTTATTTTAATAGAACTTATTATGGCAATGTTTATGCCAAAAGAAAAATATAAACTTGCAAGAATTGTTTCTGCAACAGGAATTACTCTTTCTTGTGTACTGTTGTCAACCGTGCAAACAGAACCCCAATATTTTGGATTTAACGGAGCTTTGATGTCAGATAGCTACACATTGTTATTCCATTTTGTAATTCTTCTTTGTGGATTTTTTGTTGTACTTTTAACTCGAAATCTTGTTGATTCAATAAAACAACACGCCTTTACTTTTCATGCAATTCTTTTGAGTGCAATTTTAGGTGCAATGTGTGCTATTAGTGCAAATGATTTTTTAACTTTATTTATATCTCTTGAGCTATTGAGTTTTCCAACTTATTTTTTAATCGCTTCTGCCAACGGTTATTATTCAAAAGAAGCATCTTTTAAATATTTAATAACAAATGCAGTTTCAACCGGAGTATTTTTATTTGGAGTTTCTTATCTTTACGGATTAACTTCCAGTTTAAATATTACAGAAATTTATGAAATTATTGTGGAAAAAGAATCATCTCTTTTATACGTTTTTTCTACAGTAATGATTGTGCTTGGACTACTGGCAAAACTGGCAATTTTTCCATTTGCAAACTGGATTATTGATGTGTTTAAAGGTGCTGAAACTTCTATTCTTGCATTTTTATCAACGATTCCAAAATTAGCATTGTTTGGAATACTTTGTCGATTAATTGTGTTCCCTCTTGGTGGAAACTTTGAATTGGCTTTTGTTATCGCTATAATATCGTTAATTACTGCTTTGTGGGCAAATACTTATGCAATACGAGAAAACAATGTTAAAGTTATTTTTGCTTGTTCATCAGCAGCTAACGCATCTTATGTAATGTTGGCAGCAAGTTTAGTTTCTGTTTATAATCTATCAACAGTAATATTTTATTTGATTTGTTATGTTTTAATGAATATTTCTGTGTTCGCCTTTTTAAATATTGCAGAATTTAATAAAATCGGAATGAACATAGATGATTTCAAAGGTCTCTTTAAAAAAAATCACGGACTTACAATAGCTTATTCTGTTGCAATAATAGGACTTGCAGGATTTCCTATTACATCCGGATTCATTGCAAAAATTTATCTTTTTTCAGCAATAGCACATTCCGGATTAATATTTGTACCGTTTTTGATGGCACTATTAATTTTAACAGTTGTAGCTCTTTACTACTATTTAAAAATAATTTTACCAATTTTTGAAACAGTTGATAGAGGTCAAGTTTTACAAGCACTTTATTCTCAGAAATTTGTCCTTGTAATAACCACAATAGCAACTGTCCTAATAGGAATTTATCCTGAAAAATTAATTGAGTTGTGTAGATTTATTGCATACAATATATAAGTAAAACTCAATCTCAATATGTAAATTTTTGTAACAATTCCAACTAAAATGTTAAAGATTTTAGTTGAAGATGCCGTAAATACTATTAAGGAAAACGAAAAAAGGACAACTAAAAATGGGAATGGCGGCGTCACAAGCTAGATTACTATCTTTGACTTCGAGATTGCATGATGTTGAGTTACAAGCTCAAAGCATAATGTCTCAGAAGATAGCTTTGTCAACGCAAAAAGATGCGTTGTACAATGAATATTGTGATGCATTAGAAGCTACAAACATTAATGTTGCGTTTTGGAATGGTGGCAGTGGTACAACTTACAAAGTCGCAAACTATTCTACTTTATGTACATACAATAAAGACAGAGTTAAACAATACGCCCTTAAAGATAATATGACAGGTTTGTTAATAGTATCTGAGGATGTTAAAACTAATTACGAACAATATGGAAATGATAAATACGCATTTGCCTATGCAATGTTGGGATTTGAAGCAAATTTCGGATGGACAGCTCCAGAACAAGGATGTGAGGTTGGTATTGGAACAGCACAAGAAAATTATGGAATAAGTTCTCAAGGCGGAACCGGATACAGTTTATATATGACAGAGTGTGAGCAAGAAGTTTATGATGCACATTCATCAGGTGATGAACTGGATCAAGATTTAGTTGATAAATATAACGCTATCAATGAAGCTGTTGGAGATTCAGCAAAACAAACAGCATTAGATTCATTTAGAGATTATTTATACAATAAGTACAGTTCTGAAATCTACGACCAAATGAATTATAACAAAGGCGGAGAGAAAGGAGTCGATACAGATTTGGATTGTCCCAATAAGACTTGGGCTGATATGAAACAAGAATTCAATTACTATGTAAACCTTTGGAGTGCAATTCACGAAGCCGGAGGTTGTCAATCCATTGACCCTGTATATGAAAGTGGAGAGGAAGGCAACAATTGGTTCCAAAATATGGTTGAAGCCGGCATGGTTTCAATTATGATTTGGGACGATACAGGAGCTTCTAATGAATGGTCAGAAACAAGTGTTGCAACAAGTACCAGCAATAATTATCTACAAGAACTACAAGATGATACTGATTTAAAAAAAGCTGAAGCAAAATATGAACACGAATTAGATATTATAAATGATAAAGATACAAAATTTGATAATGATTTAAACAATCTTGAAACAGAAAGAACTTCAATAACTACTGAAATGGAATCTATTGAAAAAGTTCGAGATGACAATATTGATAGAACCTTTGGTATTTTTTCTTAGAAAAGTCCTAACTAAATAATTTTTAAGATTGTTTAGTTAAATAAATATAACCCTTTTTCCTTTTTCCTTAGCCGCTTTAAAAGCGGTTTTTCTTTTATAAATTGATTATCTACAACCGATTTTTGTTCTTTGATAACCGCTTCCTCATCATGTAAATTTATATTAACAATCACTCGAAAATTTGCCTAAAAAACTTTACAATTTTTTCTATTTAAAATAGTATGTTAGTATGTTGTTAATAGTATAGTTATAAAAAAAAGAGGAAAAATCGTGGACAATTTAGGACCAGATATTTATGGAAAACAAGGAGAAGCTTCAACAACTAACGATATGGTTTATGGAATGTTTTCTTCTACAGATAATGTAACTCAATCTACACCTGCTCCTGGTGTTAGCCCTGCTAAGATTAAGGTCATTGGTGTTGGTGGCGGTGGCGGTAACGCTGTAAACCGAATGATTAAATCAGGTTTAACCGGTGTTGAATTCTGGTTAATGAACACTGATTTGCAGGTTTTAAATACTTCCACTTGTAAAAATAAAATTCAACTTGGTGCGAAATTGACTAACGGTCTTGGTGCCGGTGGAGAGCCTCAAGTTGGAGAAAAAGCAGCTGAAGAAGCTCAACAAGAGATCACTCAAGCAATTGAAGGTGCAGATATGGTATTCGTAACTGCCGGAATGGGTGGTGGAACCGGAACCGGTGCAGCTCCGATTGTTGCTAAGATTGCTAAAGATTTAGGTATTCTTACAATTGGTGTTGTAACAAAACCTTTCTCTTTTGAAGGAAAAAGAAGACAAAATCAAGCTCAACAAGGTTTGGAAAAACTTAGAGAATCAGTTGATGCTCTTATTGTTATTCCGAATGATAAATTACTTGACGTTGTAGACAGAAGAGTATCTCTTCAAGAATCCTTCATTGTAGTTGATGAAGTTCTTTTAAGAGGTGTTCAAGGCATTTCTGATATCATCACAATCCCTGGTTTGATTAACGTTGACTTTGCTGATGTTAAATCTGTAATGCAAGCTTCAGGTTCAGCATTGATGGGTATTGGTCGTGGTACCGGTGAAGGTAGAGCTGTTGAAGCAGCTAAGATTGCTATCAATTCTCAACTTCTTGAAACATCTATCAATGGTGCTAGCGGTGTAATTGTTAATATAACAGGTGGACCTGATATGACATTGCACGAAGTTACTGACGCTACAAACATCATTAATGATGCAGTTCTTGATGATGCTAGAGTTATTATTGGTGCTGTTGTTGATGATAATATTCAAGGCGAAATCCAAATTACTGTTATCGCTACAGGTTTTGAACTTCGTTCACAAATGCCAATTGAAGAAAAAGTTGAAAATCGTTCAATAAGTGCAGCTGAATTCTTCAGTGGAGCATTCAATAATACGGCTACTCCAAAAGCACCTACAATGACTAATTTTTCAGAGATTCAAATACCTGATTTCTTAAGAAAATAGGTGTTTAAAATATAGATTAAACAAAAAAGGCGATTTTAAATCGCCTTTTTTTATTTTGTTACTACAAATGAAATCCATTGGTCTTGATGAATAGTATCAATAATTTTTAAATTATTTTTTTCAATTGCTTCAAGAACAACAGGTTTCTTTTCGTCAAGAATTCCACTTAATACAAGTTTTCCTGTTGGTTTTAAGAGATTTTTTAAATTTCCCATTATTTCTGCAAGGACATTGTGCAATATATTTGCACAAACAAAATCGTATTTTTGTGTAACCCTGTCAGCAGCATTGAGTTCAAAAACGATATTGAAACCTGCCTTCGCTATGGCATTTTGCGATATTTCTCCCTCAAAGGGAGGGTATGCGTAGAGTCCGTTTTTCTGGGCATTTTCATAACAAACATCAATAACGGTTTCATCGTTATCGCAACCATATACAGAAGTTGCTCCCATTTTTTTTGCAAGAATTGCCAAAATTCCGGAGCCTGTACCAATATCAGCCATTGAATCGCCTTTTTTGAGGTATTTTTCCATTGCTTTCATGCACAATTGGGTTGTTTGGTGTGTACCGGTTCCAAAAGCACAACCGGGGTCAAGTGTGATTGTAATTTCATTTTCTGTTGGTTCATATTCTAACCAACTTGGAACAACTGCAATTTTGTCTGTTACATGAGTTACAGTCCATTTTTCTTTCCATTTTTTTGACCAATCTTGATTTTCTTTTTCGTCAAGTGTTATTTCCCAACTTCCGAGTTCTTCATCACTAAATCCTCGTGATTTAAGGAGTTCTCTTTCAGTTTTTAATACCTCAATCGGATTACAATTGAGCTCTGTCAGAAATACTCTCAAAGTTCCTCTTGTTGTCGAGGTCATTTCCAAGTCTTTCCAATCTTCTTCGGCTAAAACAACTCCTTCGCAGTCAAAATTCGAGAAACAAATATCCGAAACAATTTCTTCTATTTCAGGATTAATTGATATTTTTAGTTCAAAATAATTGTTCATAATATACCTCTACTTATAATAATTTTTGATAAATTTTGTTGTATTTTTCGAGAATTTTAAAATTCCAACCTGATTGATGATTTAAACAATTTTTTATCAATAAATTCCAACTATTCGGATTGTTCTGATAAATATTTAAAGCCTTTATTACCGGAGATAAAAATAATTCATAGTTATCCATTTCTGTTAAAAGTCCGACTCTTGTTTTAAAACCACAACCTCCGGAAATATCATCAAAAATATCAGGGATAGTATCGTTTAAAATTCCACTTCTACTTGCAATAGGAACACAGCCATAATTCATAGCTATAAAGTGTTCCGGAGTTGTCATATTTGATCTTCTCGGAATTAATACCATATCTGACGCAACAAAAAATTTAGGCAAATTAATTTCTCCATCAATAAATACCCATCTTCCATTAAAATATTTATTCTTTGCAAGAAATTCTACCCAATTTTTGATAAAATTAACTTTCATTCCATCTTTTATGCAAATTATTATTTGAAAATTTTTGTGCAATTCAAATAACTTCAATACTGTATTAAACAAAATATCAATTCCATTTGCAAAAATTTCTGTATTTGGATTGGCAAACAACAATGGTGCATCATAAAAAGTATCCAATGAACCATATATATTTGCGTTTTCTCCTTTGAAAAGAGTTGGGTCAACAAAACCGGTCTTAATCCTATCCGCACTAAACTCTTTTAGTATGGCGATTTTATTTTTAATTCGCAAATCTCTGAAATTTTCTGCATTAAAGCATTGATAAATTAATCTGGTATTTTCTCTTGGATATTTATTCAAGTCGCAACCAATTGAAACATATCCGCTTTTTTGACGAGTTTTTTCTAATTGCTTAAACATCTTTCCTGAAAGTTTTGGAGTTTCAAAAATGTCTTTATAGTAAGTTTTGGAGGTTGTAATCCAAAAATCCGCTTTCCTAAGAGAATAAATCATCGGATTAAAATACAAATCTTCTCCTGATACAATATTTGGAAATAATTGTAATATTCTTTTATTTAATCGATAAAAAATTATATTTTCTTCAATATCTTCGCCTTTGTCTATATATCTTCTAAACTTGTAGTAATTTTTATAAATAAAATACAAGCAATCTTTCATTTGATAAAATCGTTTTGCATTATGAAGATTGAATAAATTTGCGACTTGTTTTTTTATATAAGAATCTCTGCAAATTCTTTTCATTGATTTTTTATCTGCAAGGTTAATTGCAGCCCAAAAAGCCTCTGATTTTGCCATATCAATTTGTGTAAAATCTTTAATAGTTTGCAAAACCTTTATTCTGGTTAAGGATGCTGGCTCAAATTCTTTCCCTAAAAAATATGGAATATTTTCGCAATGAACAATTTCCGGCACAAAATTTTCTTTTGATAATTTATTAATAGCCATCCTTGCTGATTTTAGAAAAGGTGCCAAATAATGGAGCTTAGAAAGTTCAGAAATATTTTTCACTCCTGAAAAAACTGGAGAAAAAACGCCATAAACCTGAATATTTGCTTGAGTTTTAGGAAATTTGTAGATGGTAGCAGTTTGAATACGATTTTGCAAGAAAAAATCAAATGTTATTGAAGTTTTTTCCAACACTCTAGGCTTTCCATCAATTTCAACCGTAAATTTTTTTGAAATCTGAGATTCTTCATCAACATTAATTATTGGAATCAAAATCCTTATATCATTATATGGATACTGTTTTCGTAATTCTGTGATATATTCAATTGGACTGTCTTCTCTGAGTGAATTTGGTGTAAATGGAGGACAATCAAGTGTGAGATAAATTATATTTGTAAAATTTTTTTGAGCTTTGTCTTTAACGATACATAAAATTTTTTTTCGGAACAAACGAAAATACATCTTCAATTCGTGTGATAAATCAAGATTTTTCTTAAAAATAATATCATTTATATCATCAGATTCTTGATTATAGATAAAATCAAGTTCCTCATTATGTGATGCAGTACTGTAAGGGTTGGTTTTTTCTAATTCTTCCATAGTTCTAAGGTATCATGTTACACCCCTTAAATCAAGGGTGAGTCCCATTTTAAGATATTAGCAAAAAAAACTTTTAGCAGGTTTAAAATTAATACTATGCCGGTAATAAATTCATATAACTTACTTCAAACTTATAATAATGACTATTTGACGTGGAATGAACAAAAATCATTGCAAAATGCAAAGCGTCAAGAATATTTCCGCCGGAATCCTGATGCAATAAAGGATTATGACTTACAGAGAGCGAATATCCTTTTGAGTGCTGTTGATATGATGGACAAATCAATTGTCGAAAAATCAGATAAAATGAGTGTCCTTTTCGAATCTGCTACCAGTGTCGGACTAGGTTATGCCGCAGTTGGAGGAACTGCATTAGGTTTTTTAATTACAAAATCAAAGGTTGTTAAAAATGCAATCAATAAATTTGTACAAAAATATCCAAAATCAAAAAACATAGTTTCAATGGGAATAACTTCAATTAGCGGAGTGTTGGGAATTTTAGCAGCATATCCTATTTATACTTATCTTTCTAATATTGAATCTAAAATTCATAGAAAAAGAAAATTTGAAACAATGGAAAAAGAATTACAGGACCCAAAGATATTTGTAGTTCTTGATTCTGAACAAAAAAAGATTTTCAAACAAAATTTGAATACTTTAGAAGAAAATACTGCCAAAAATAATCCGGCTAAAATTTTAAAGAAAAATATTAAAACAATTAAACAATTATCACAAGAGGCTTTAAACTATGAAAAAGAACAAGCTGAATTTAGGAAACGATATAAAGAGGATAAAACTTTATACAACAAACCTTTATCAGAAAAAGAAATAAAAAATGCAAAAAAAGACAGAGAATTATTGATAAATTTAATAAAAAATATCAATGGTAAATCTCAAATCTATACTGAAAAAATGACTCAAATAACTGATAATTTGATAACATTATCTTTTGCAATGGGTTCTTTGTTCACTCTTGGTTATGAACGATTAGCAAAACGATTGCATTTTAAATCATCTTCTTTACCTGCCGGAATTGGAGTATTTTTGATGGTTGCCTCAACTTTCTTTGCAACTTGGGCACAAAAACGAGCTGCGCATGTTGGAAGATTTAAAGCAAAACAAGAACTAATGCAAAATCCGGAGCAAATGATTTACTTAAGCAATAATAAAACAGAAGCTATTGATGACAATGACATCAAAAAGGAAAAAACACATAAAATTAATTCATTTGAATTTTTGAAAGAGTTTTTCAAAAATAATAAAGAATATGAAAAATGGAAAAAAACAAAAAATTATTCAGGGAAAGATATTTCTAAAGCAATGGAAAATATTGATATTACTCCTGAACAGCTTCAAGACGGAAAACGTTTACAAAAAAATATGTTTAAAACATTTTATAAAGTTGACAAAAACACACAAAATTATTCAAGTGATATAGATGTTGTCAGTGAATCTGTAAAATTCCCAATAACACTTGTACTTGGATCATTGGGTTCTGTTTGGGGAATAAGACATCTGGCTCAATTAAGAAATGCGAATACTCCCAAAGAAATATTTAAGCATTCTGCCAGATATGTAGGAACAATTTCCTTATTTACAATTCCTTCTTTAATTATTAATTCTTGCTTCGCAAAAGCTCAAAAAATGGGAGCAAGAATTTCGGATATGGCAACAATGCAAGATTTAGAAGATTATAGATATTTTGTAGACTATTCAAAATTTACTGAATAATAATTTTATATTTTTTGTTGTTATAACAACAGATTTAGTAAAAAAGACATGCTATAATTAAATCAAAAGTTAGAAAACTTATTTAAATACTCGTTTGAAAAAGAAAGGAATTAAGACAATGACAAAATTTGTATGTACAGTATGTGGTTATACAGCAGAAAACGAAGCTCCGGAAGCTTGCCCTGTTTGTAAAGCAGCAAAATCAGCTTTCAAGGCTATGGATGAAAATAATAAAAATTATGCAGATGAACATAGAATTGGTATCGCAAAAGATGTTGATTCTCAAATCGTTGAAGGCTTGAAAGCAAACTTTATGGGTGAATGTACAGAAGTTGGGATGTATCTTGCTATGTCAAGACAAGCAGACAGAGAAGGCTATCCTGAAATTGCTGAAGCATTTAAAAGATATGCGTTTGAAGAAGCTGATCACGCAGCAAGATTTGCAGAATTGTTGGGTGAAGTTGTTACAGATTCTACAAAAAGAAATCTTGAACTTAGAGCAGAAGCAGAATTTGGTGCTTGTGACGGCAAAATGATGATTGCTAAACGTGCAAAAGAATTAGGTTTAGATGCCGTACACGATACAGTTCATGAAATGGCAAAAGATGAAGCTCGCCATGGTCGTGGATTTGATGGTTTATTAGCAAGATATTTTGGTTAACTTGAAACGATGATGCGGGAAAATTAAAGTTTTTCCGTAAATTCAAAAACTTATTCAAACGAGGGGTTCCAAAAGAAACTTTATTTTCTTTTGGAACCCCTTTCATATCCCATGATATCCTAAATAACTTTAATTGACTTATTGCTCAGTTTGGAGTTAAATAGTGGCATGAAGATAATTATTTTCGGCGCAAATGAAGTAGGAGCAATGATAGCTTCACAATTCTATACAGCCAACGATATTACAATAATTGATAATGAAAAAAATAAAATTGATGCATTTAACAAGTTAGATATCAGTTTTATTGACGGAAATGCAACAAGCTTGGATATTCTTAAACAGGCGAACGCATCTAATGCTGATGTGTTTATTGCCTGCACTGATTCTGACGAATTGAATATCGTTGCGTGTCTTACGGCAAAAAGATTAGGTAATATTACAACCCTATGTTTTGTTAGAAAAGAAAGTTACAAATCGTCTTTAGGAATTACAAAAGATGCTGAATACAATTGTGATTTTTATGTAGATAATATTATTTGGCCGGAAGAATTGCTAACTCAAGAAATTTTTAGAATTATAACAGTTGCAAAAGCTCTGGATGTAGAGAATTTTGCAGGTGGAAGAGCAAGACTTTTGGAATACAAAATCGCAGAAAATTCTCCACTTGTAAACAAATTAATTAAACATTGCGAGTTTCCAAAAGACACTTTGATTGTAGGAATTACAAGAGAAGAAAAATTGTTTATTCCAAGTGGGGAAACCGTTCTCCATCAGGATGACAAAGTCATTTTTATGGGACTTTCTCATTCTTTGGATGTTCTTGCCGGTAGATTTTTCCACGAAAAAGAATTTGTCAAAAATGTTGCAATTATCGGTGGTGGAAACGTAGGTTTAAAGCTTGCAAAAAGTCTTGAAGATTTAAAACTCAATATCAAAGTCATTGAACGTGATGAAAATCGTTGTGAAATATTGGCAGAAGAATTAAATAACGCTCTCATTATTCACGGAGATGGAACTGATTTGGAATTACTTAATGAAGAAGATATCGGTTCAAGTGATGTTGTAGTAAGCGTTACAAACAATGATGAAAAGAACTTACTCTGTTCACTACTTGTTAAACAAATGGGAGTTCCTCGTGTAATCTCAAGAGTTTCAAAATCGGTTAACGCAAGTTTATTTGAAAAAGTTGGGGTAGATATTGCAATATCTTCTCAAAATGCTTCTCTAAATGAAATCAAGAGCAGTCTTTGCGGAACAAATATTGGTATTTTAGCAACTGTTGAACAGGGCAAAGGTGAAGTTCTTAAAATTCTCCTTTCAGAAGATTTTAAACCTACAAAAATTATGGATATGAAACTCCCTGCAAAAGCAATTGTCGGAGTAATTCAGCGCAGAAACAGAATTATTATTCCAAACGGTGCAACACAAGTTCAAAGTGAAGATAATTTAATAATCTTTACGACAAGTGAAAATGCTCCGGTTATTAGAGAATATTTTAAGGCGGATTGATGAGATTAACTTATTTAGCGTATACTTCTTCTCTTGCTATAATGTATTTTAGTATCGTTCTTTTGATACCGGTTTTAGTTGCTTTATTTTATGGTGAAACAAATGCTGTTTTACCGTTTTTAATCGCCGGAGCCGGCGCTTTAATGATTGCCGTAACTCTTAGAAAAGTGGTTTCGGGAGTCTCTGAAATTAAATCAATAAACGATATAAAAAAATCAGAAGGATTATGCGCAGTTTCACTTTGTTGGATATTTGCAGGATTATTTGCAACAATTCCTTATTTGTTTTTTGGATTGAATCCTATTAATGCGTTATTTGAAGCAACCTCAGGAATTACCGCAACCGGAGCAACTGTATTTACTCATTATGATTATCCAAAAACTCTGTTTTTCTGGCGTTCATTTACACAATGGCTTGGCGGTATGGGAATTATTGTATTATTTATTGCAATATTACCACAATTCGCTATCGCAGGAAGACAGTTATTTTTTGCAGAAGCCCCTGGTCCTACAGAAGATAAATTTACTCCAAGAATAAAAAATACAGCAGCTTCTTTATGGAAAATTTACTTTGGAATGACCATTCTAGAAATAATATTATTAAAATTTAGTGGCATGGATTTGTTCAATTCTATTTGTCACGCATTCTCTTCTGTTTCCGGCGGTGGTTTTTCACCAAACGGAGAAAGTTTAATAGGATTTTCAAATATCATCTTGTGGATAATTTGTTTTTTTATGTTCTTTGCAGGAGCAAGTTATAATTTGCAATACCGTGTATGGACAAAATTTAATCCGCTACTTTTATTCAAAAATGAAGAATTCAAAACGTATTTTTCAATTGCTATCGGACTTGGAGTTTTACTAAGCTGTTCACTATTTTTGAATTTAAATTATAATATCTGGGAAAGTATTACTCATTCTTTCTTTCAGATTTCATCCGTAATTTCTTCTACAGGTTTTTGTAGTGTTGATTTTGTAAACTGGGATTACACATCCAAAGCTGTTCTACTAATTGCAATGTTAGCCGGTAGTTGCGCAAGTTCAGCCGGTGGTGGTGTAAAAATTATGAGATGGCTTTTAGTTTTAAAAATAATGAAAGCTGAACTTGCAAAAATTTTACATCCAAAAGCTGTTTATAATATCAAAATCGGAAAATATTCAATTCCAAAAGATGTGTTGTATCAAACTTTAATGTTCGTATCTTTTTATATTGCAATTCTCGTCTTTTCTGGATTTATTATTGCGATTATTGAACAAGATACAATTGTTGGAATTTCAAGTGCAGTAAGTTCTCTTGGAAATATCGGTCCTGGGTTGGCTAAAATAATTGGACCATTAGGAAATTATGATAATTTGCACGAAATATCTAAAATTATTATCATTTTTGATATGTACATAGGACGTCTTGAATTAATTCCATTTCTCGTCCTTTTCCAAAAAGATATTTGGGCTCTACATAAATAGATATACTTATGCTACAATGTAGTCAAATGAGGTATTTATAATGGCTATTAAAAAAGTTGTAAAGTATGGAGAAGCTAGTTTACGTCAGCCTTCAAAAGAGGTTCATAAAGTTTCTCAAAAAATAAAAAATCTTGTTCAAGATATGTTGGATACAATGTATGCTCAAAACGGAGTTGGGCTTGCAGCTCCGCAAATCGGGGAAAATGTCAGAGTTTTTGTTATTGACGTATCAACAGGAAATGAACCTTTGAATCCAAGAGTGTTTATTAATCCTAAGATTATTAAGAAATCCGGCGCTTGTATAAGCCATGAAGGATGTTTGAGTTTTCCGGAAGCATATACTGACGTAAAAAGATATGAATATGTTATGGTAAAAGCTCTTGATACAAATGGTCGTTCATTTGTTTTGGAAGCAAAAGATGGTTCGTTGCTTGCTCGTTGTATCCAACACGAGTTTGACCACCTTGACGGAATTTTATTCGTTGACCATTCAATTAACAGATTTGAAGCTGAAGAAGTTTTGAAAAAATATAACTTACCTCCTCTTCAAGTCGAGAAATTAATCGAAGAACCGGAATTAACCGAAAAAATAAATGAATTAAAAAAAGCACAAATTGAAAAGGAACAAAATGCTTAATATAATATTTTTTGGAACTCCTGATATAGGTTTGAAATCTTTAGAATATTTATACAATTCGCCGAATTTTAACGTTCAGGCGGTTGTTACTCAACCTGATAGACCATCTGGACGAGGGCAAAAGCTTACACCAAGTCCAATTAAAGTTTTTGCCTTAGAACACAATATTCCTGTATTTCAGCCAAAATCTATTAGAAAAGAACCTGATATCATCGAAGCATTAAAAACTTTCAAGCCGGACTTTTTTGTAACATTTGCATTTGGTCAAATCTTGTCACAAGAAGTTTTGGACATTCCAAAATACGAAACTATTAATTTACATGTTTCATTATTACCAAAATATCGAGGAGCGAATCCAATTCAAAGAGCAATTATCAATGGAGAAGAAGAAACCGGTATTTGTACAATGATTACAGAACTTGGGCTTGATTGCGGAGATATCTGCATGACTCATCCGATTGAAATTACTCCAAACATGAATTGCGTGGAACTCTTTGAGATTTGCGCTTCTGAATCACCTGTTCTTTTAGAAAAAACTTTACTTGGACTTGTAGATGAATCCATTTGTCCTCAGAAACAATGTGAAGAGGGTGTTTGTTTTGCTGATAAACTACAAAAAGAAGAATGCAAAATTGACTGGTCAAAATCTGCTCAAGAAATTCATAATCTTGTGAGAGGAGTTTACAAGTGTCCTTCTGCTCAATTTGAATACAATGGAAAAATCATTAAAGTTCTGGAAACAGAACCTTTTGCAGAAAGTTATGAAGGTAAAATCGGCGATTTTGTAAGATTTTCAAAACAAGGAATTGATGTAAAAACCGGCAACGGAACACTACGCCTAATTAAAATTAAACCGGAAGGAAAAGGCGAAATGTTTGCATGTGACTGGGCAAATGGAATTAAACATTAGTATATTTTTGACAAATTTTAGTAGTTGCCAAATCAATTTCTATTAAGATTCAATGGATCTTTTAGATAAGCTTTTGTTACCGCATCTCCAGCTGTAACTGTTCCGTATTTATCCAAGTTAAAGACAGAAGTACCCACGGTAAGTGTATACCCACTATTTGAATCACCACTGATAGTTATGTTATTTCCTATTCTTTTACTTAACTCACCTGATACATTTTGAGATACACAAGATAAGCCAGCACACTCATTCGTCCCATCGATAGTAAGGAAATATTGTGTTTCATTTCCGACAATGCGATAAGCGGTATATGGATGATACAAACTTTCATCGTTTAAAATATCATTTACTGCATTTCCAATTAAAGCATAGTATTTGAGAACAACAGCCTTATTTTTATCAGGAACAAGTTTTGTCAGTGCCGGTGCAACAAGAGCCGCTAAAATCCCAATGATACTAAGTGTAACAACAAGTTCAGCTAAGGTAAATCCAGATTTTTTCATGCTCATCTCCTAAGTAATATATACTTATACTAACATATTTTTACAACTCTGCAAAGCTATCTTATCCAATAGTTCATTAATATCTTTTAAATTATCCATCAAAACTAATGTTCCTCGGCATTTTGAAGCTCCGGTAAAACCATTTATGTAGTAAGGATAAAATTTTCTTACAAATTTTAATCCAACATCCTCACCTCTAAATTCAACTTCTCTTCTCAAATAATCTTTCATGCCGGAAATTTTTTCTTCTAATGTTGGTGGAGGTAATTTTTCTCCGGTTTTAAAATAATTTTCTACTCTTGAGATGAGTGTTGGGTCGCCTAATACTCCCCGTCCAATTGCAACTCCATCAGCTTGAGATTCTTCTAAACACTGTTCAGCAGTTTCTATTGAAACTACATCACCATTTGCAAAAACAGGAATATCAACATTTCTTTTTAGTTCTGCAATTTTCTTCCAATCAGCTTTTCCACCGTACATTTGAGAGCGAGTTCGACCATGAATTGTGATAAAATCTGCTCCAGCCTCTTGCATTCGTTGACCATATTCAACAAAATTTAACTCCTCAAATGTATAGCCGAGTCTGAATTTCACACTCAAAGGAATTGAAATTTGAGATTTAACAGTTCTAACGATTTCTTCTGCTAATTCTACATTTCTCATTAAAGCACAGCCATCAGTACCTTTGACAACTTTATTTACAGGACATCCCATATTAATATCAATCATATCAGCAAATCTCTGCAAATATTCAGCACTATCAGCCATCATTTTAGGTTTATGACCACTCAACTGATAAGAAATCGGACTATGATTTTCATCCCGTTTCACAATATCAGTATCTTTAACTTGCGTTAAAGCTTCAGAACTAATCATTTCTGTCGTCAAAAGACACGTTTCTGAATATTCTCTAATTAGAGAGCGCAAAACATAATCAGTAATTCCTGCCATTGGAGCAAGTGAAACTTTGCTTGATATTAATTCTTTAACTTTGTTTTTCATACTAAACTATCTATGAACCTATAAATGGTTTTAATTCTTCAACTCTTGCTTTAATATACTGCAAATACTCGTCATCGGTATTATAAATAGACATAAATTTATTATAATCGTCAACTGCAAGTTTATATTTCTTTTGCTCATCATAAATCAAACCACGATAATAATATGCAAAAGCATTGTTTGTTTCTTTTTTAATAACTTCATTAAACTTAGTTAATGCGCTTTCAAAGTTATTACCTTCGAATAAATTTACAGCTTCATTATATTCAGCAAGTGTAAAATTCTGCATTACATAAGGTAACAAGTTTTTAGCCTCACTTTCAGGATTTAATGCAATTGATTTTTTAAGATAAGTTTCTGCATCATTCCATTTTTGTTGTTCAGAATACAAATATCCGATATAATAAGGGATTTCTGAATTTTTAGGTGCGATATTCATTGCCTTTTTGTAAAACTCAATAGCCTTATCATAATTTTCTAATGCTTGATAAGAAGCGGCTACTCCCAACAATGAATCTTCTGTTGCAGGATTTATCGCAAGATATTGCTGAATTGCAGTCTTGTAGTCTTTTGATTCATAACTCTTTGAAGCTACAGCCAAATCAGCGGACAAAGAATCTTTTTGTACATCTTGCAAAGTCTTTAAGACAAGATTATTTGTCGGAAATTTTGATTTTGCTGTATTCAAAATATTTTGAGCATTTTTATAATCATTCTGTGAAGCATAACAAATTGCTAAATTTACGTATGCATCAACATTTGATGGATTTGATTTTAAAACTGAATTGTAAGCTTTAATAGCATCAGTTATTTTATTTTCTTTATGTAATTTATACGCATAATCATAAAGCATTGTTTTAGACGTATTATCAGTTTGTGCTTTTTCTGTTAAGTAAGCAATAAAATCTCCGGAAGTCATTGTATCTTGCATAACACCGACAATTTCAGACTTCGCAGTTGAATTTGTTGGGTCTAAGGTTAAAACTTTTTTGTAAAGAGTCAATGCCTCCTTTTTGTTACCCATTTCCGCTAAAGCTTGTGCTTTATATAAGTTTGCCTGAACATTATCCGGATACAGAATCAAAACCGAATCATAGGATTTTATAGCTTTTACAAAATCTTTTTTTTGTTGAAAAAGAGTCCCAACATTCAATCTTGTATTCACATTGCTTGGATTAAGTTGTTCTGCTTTTCCGTAATAACTTAATGCTGTTTCAAAGTCTCCTTGAGCTTGTTTAATAGCACCAATATTTGCATTCAATTCTGCATCAGAAGGTGTTTGAGCCAGTTTCTTTAAATAAATTCTCTCTAATGCATACAAAACTTCCATATCACCTTTGCTCGTTGCAAGAGCAGAATTATATTGAGCAACCGCTTCATCATAGCGGCCCAATTTATCTAATGTTCTTGCATATTTCATCCGAAGAAGACTATCATTTGGTTTTAAATCGAGAGCTATTTTATAATAATCCGCACATCTGGATTCATTACCCAAAAGTTTCATCAAATCTGCAATTTGCGTATTTGCTTGCCCTGAAAGATTTTCATTTTGAGCTGCTTGTGAAAATTCAAAAGCCGCTGCTGAGAAATTACCGAGTGCTCTTAGTTCTTCTGCTTTTTTATAGCGAGAAGATGCCGTTTTATCAAAGCTTGTAACTTTCAAACATTGATTCAAATTTTCATTAGCAGATGCTATCATACTTGCAGAATTTTGAATTGATTGTTCTTTTGTAGGGTACATTTTTAAATAAAATAAAGCACTTCTAAAATCATTAGCTGATTTATCATAATTTTTTTCTTGATTTGCATAATATGTTGCTCGTGCAAGATAAGCATTTATAAGTCCGATTCTTGCAGAATTATCCATATAATTTATACGCAAAGCTTTTCTGAACTCTACTATTGCTGATGAATATTGACCTTGAGTCAAGAAATTCTGCGCCGCATCATAATGTTGTGCAAATGCTCCGGAAGGTGCTGCAATAACTGCTGTACTCATTGTTATTGCTATAGCTGCTAAACAAACGAACCCTAATACTTTTTTCTTCATAACAGTATTCTACTACAAGAAGAAAAATTTTTATACAGTATAGTTAGGTAATTGAACTACCGGTATATAAAAAAACTGACTTCTTGTGAAGTCAGTATAAGTATTTTCTCTAATAATTTTGGGAGGAGATTTGGGGATAGTTGATACATGGCATGTTACATCAAATTTTAAAATCATGACACATGCTCTAAAAAATTTTTACAAAACTTAATCTTCTTTTTGTTAAAAATCACCGTAGAACTAGAATTAGAGCTTAATCCAAGAATATAATAATTGGAATATCTGCATCCGATGCGTATTGTCTCAAATAACGAGGAACTTGTGTAATAGAGCGGTCATACGCAAATACACCTTGAATTCGTGGTCTTGATACCAACACTTCATTATAATTTCTTCCATAAGTGTATTGTCCGCCTTGCATTTCCATATAAATTTGTTTTATAGCAGCTGATACAAATGGATATTCTTCCCTAATTTCACTTAAAGATTTATTTTTGATATCTTGATATAAAGCTTTATAACTATCTGCATCTATATGTAGACATTCTTTGATTTTTTGGGAAATGTAATCTCGTTGTGGCTTAAAATAACCTTCAAATAAGTAGTCGAGCTTAAGGTTATCAATATTTTTTGATAAACCTGAACCATAATCTTTAAAATATGCAGCGTGGATATTATCACTATCAACATCCAAAATAAATCCTTGTTGCCTAAAAGTTTTCCAATTTCCTTTTGCCAGATTAACGTAAGAAGAACTAATTAATGTATCATTATCAACTTCATCTATTCGTTGAAAAATTAATGAATTCTTCTCTGAATCCAGTGCGTGAACCAAAAAGTTCAAATCATTAGGATCTAAATCTTTGTTGAAAGGAAGGCTACCTTTTGCCATATTTTTTGTTAAATAAATAACTTTATTTTTAATTCCGCCAATTTTTGCTACTCTTACGACATTACCATCAGCAGTCAATTCACTTGCTTTTGGAATATGGCTTTGTGGCAATGGAATTGCCGTTCTTTGCAAATCTCGCACATATCTTGCAACTTCACTATTTCCTTCTCTTTGTGCCTTTTCATACATTTTAAATGCTGCTTCATTTCGTTGCATTCCTTTTAAATCTGCTTCCGAAAGAATGCTTACTAACTCAAAGGCATTACCTTCTCTTAATGTAAACGCAACTGTTTTTGCCCGTTCAATTTTTTGTAATTCAGAAACACCTTCTTTATTATAATATTTGAGCCATTCATGGTTTCTTATAATTGCAAACAATTTACTTTTATCTGTGTGAGAAAAACCTAGTTTATCTGCAATTTGGTATGCATCATAGGCACCGGTCAAAGCGTGTCCTTTATCAACAACTCCTTCTGCTTTTGTAATATCGTGCAAAATTGCAGCAACAAATAATAACCGTTTATCAGAATCACTTAATCTTTGGAATCGTTCATTTTTTGCGACTTCTTGCATTACTCTAAGAGTATGTACAAAAGTGTCAAAATGGTGCCATTCATTCTGTGGTTTATTTACAAGTGTCATCAATTCAGGAATTGCATAGAACAACTTATTAAAAGCTCTGTTAATTTTCTCATCATCACAAACCTCAACATAATTTTGATTAATAAAATCACTTATTTTAGTTTCTATTTTTACAAGGGTTTCTTTTAAAAGCTCCTCATTATCAGGTAACGTTCTTGGAATCTGAGGATAACCAATAATTATATTATCCGAACTTTTGTTTGAAGATAAGACGAATCCAAATTTATCCGTAATTTGTTCTTTTTTATTTGCAGGATAATCCTTTAGAATTTCTAAAATATCTTTTTTAAAATCAGCTAATGAATATCTTAATGTTGGAATATTATTTGGATCTTCAAAATCTAATTTCAAAAATTCACTATTAGGTTCGTACAAAGTTTCCAATATTTGAGGAAGTTCACTGATTGCCTTTTTAGTTCTGGAAGATGTTCTCATTGTATTTTTATCAACAGAAGCCGCCAGCAAAGGCAATAATTTACAAAACTCATCATTATTGCTTGGTAAAAATTGATACAATTTTGTTATACCATTTTCATTCGCTGTATCTAATATCTCATTATTGTGTTTAATTAAAGCTGAAATAAATGCTTTTCTTTCGGTTCTATTTAAATACGTTTTATCTTTGAATGGATAAAAATCTTGAACTACAGAATAATTTTTTAATTCATCTTTTATATCTCTTGGAATTGTAGCAAAATAATCAATTAACTCATTACAAGTATGTTTGTTAACAAACAATGTTGTAGCAACCTTAGTAATATCTTCGCAGTTAAAATTCGGATCTTCTACCATTCTATTAATAGAATTTAATAAATATTTATCTTTGCTTTCTCCATTAATTTTACTTAAAATTTTTACAATTGCGTTATTGTCAAGCGAATCAATTTTTACCAATTGCTCTAATGCATTTAGTTTTGCTTTTTGGAAATCTATATTTCGCATTTCTCTCACGATTTTAGCAATTTCAATTGCTGAAAATCTATCATATTTTAAAAGTTTTTTAACTGCATCAATTTGAATATTAGCAGTCTCTTCTTTCAGCAATCTGGATACTATATAAGCGACAGAATCACCTGTCATCTCATCAATTTTAATTAATTCTTCTGCTGCTTTGCATTTTACTCGAGAACTTTCTTCATTATGACAACCTGCTATAATATAGCCAATATGACTACCGGTCAATTCTTCTATCTCTGCTAATTTCTTTGCAGTTTTAACTTTAATTTCAGCACCATACACGGTATCCACATTTGTTACAATATGAGTTATGTCATGTCCGCTAAATTTATCAATCTCTGCCAAAATTTTTATTACTGCCATCTTTAGTTCAGCAATTTCTGCGCTTTGAATATCCCCTAAAATTTTTAAAAGATCTTCTCCTGTAAAATCTTTTAATTTTAAAGATTCCTTAATAATATCCTTATGCATATTAAATATGGCTCTATCAGGAATATTACACATAATTTTTGATGCAACAGAACTTTTCATATTTAAATCTTTTAAGAAATAATCTGCCATTTCAATATTCAATTTTCCAATATTTGCATTTTTTAATTTCGGAATTAGTATTACTAAATCTTCTGCCTTAAACCCCTTATTTATTAAATTTAATATAGTGTTCTTTTTAATAACACCCTTCTGTTTATCTTCAATATTCATTGCTAATGACATAGCCGTAAATGGGGATGTATCTTTATTTTCCATTAATTTGTTGAAAAAATCTAACTGAATTTTTGCAACTGCTCTATCCTCAATAGAAGATAGGAGTTCTGAAAAAACTTCTAAAGATTCCTTTTGCTTTCTCTCACGGTGCTTCATATAGATGTTTTCAATAAAAGTATCTTGTAATTCAAGCTTTTCAGGAGATAATCTCGGAATAATTGAAATCAATTCTTCGGATGTAATATCAGGATATTTTTGAGTATATTTTTCTGTTTCATCAATAAATAATTGTCCACGTTCCACTGTGTTAATTTGTGAGATTATTTTGGCAATATGTGAACCTTTTTCAAATACCGGATTTTTTACAAAATAATCAAGCGCCAGCAATTGAAAATCACGAACATCACTATTTCTTAATCCATCAAGAAGAGCATACACATGCTTATCTTTTCTAAATGGCATAACACCATTTGGTTTCATTATCTTCTTTATAAAATTAAATTGTGTAGGGTTAACTTGAGGATGCGTAAAATAGTTTTCAAATCTATATAATGGAAATTCTGCAATTTTTCTTGCACCAAAAGAGGGTTGATACAGTTTTTGGAATCTTAAAGCCTCATATATTTTAGAATTAAATTCTGTATTAATTAAAGGCGAATTAACATACTGAGTCTCAGCTTTTTTAGGAAATGGCTGAGAATATAACGGTGATAATTGTTTATAAGAGTTTATAGTATTTATTAACATAATAGACCTTATTTATACTAAAACCGATAATAAAAATTTTTGCTATCTGTCTAAAAATTTATAAATCCTTATTCCGAATATTTTTGCAAACGTTTATTTTCGTTAATTAACAGTTGTTTTGGTGGATAATTTTCTATAAAATCCCATGGTAAAGACTCTTCAAAACAAAATCCTTCTATTGGCTTTGAAATATCAAGTTTTAAATCTTTAATTACAGATTTATATGCACCATTTTTTCCGCCTTTATTATAAACTTCTATCAGAAATTCTGTTAATTTTTCATCACCACGAGAGAGCAGAGTTTGCCAATAATCCCACTTTACACTTGAAAATTTTGAATCCACACCAATTTTTCGCAATTCTTTTTCAAGATATTTTTGTTTTGCTTCCAAACTTTTTGTATCTTCTCGCTTTGACCACTGCAAAGGAGTCTGAGGTTTTGGAACAAAAGTTGAAAAAGAAAATGTTATCTCAAAGCCTTTATTTTCTTCTTTAATTCGTTTTGCCAATCTTAAAAATTCTTCAATATCTTGCGGAGTCTCAGTTGGAATTCCAATCATAGAATATATTTTTAATCCCTTTAATCCATTTTCACGTGAAACTTTAACAGCGTTAAGGATTTGTTCTTCTTTTAAATTCTTATTAATAAATTTTCTTAACCGTTCTGAAGCTGCTTCAATCGCAATCGTTGATGTTTTTTGTCCACCCAAAACAAGTGTTTGAACAAGTTCCGGAGAAACAGAATCTGTTCTTAGAGAAGAAATTCCTAATTCAATATCCATGCCGGATTCTATTTTGTTTCTTAAATAGCTCATTATTTTGTTAAAATTAGGATGTGCACTTATTTGAGCACCCAAAAGAGCAATTTTATTTGTATTTTGAAGTCCTAATTCTATCGCTTCAATAATTTTTTCATATTCATAACTCCTAAATGGTAAATTCAAATATGAAGCCGTACAGAAAGCGCATCTGTTCATACATCCTCGAGCTACTTCAACAATAAATGTATCTTTGAAATAACTTTTATCACTTAAAAGTGGCGTATATATAACCGTTTCCAGCTGTTCTGTTACCTTTTTTACTTTTTTGGTCAAATTCGGTACATAAACCCCTTCCAATTTTGCAAGTTGTTCTAAAGTTTCTTGTTTTGTCAGTCTTAATTTTAAGGTTTCCAAAACCTGCTTAAAAACAGTTTCACCATCTCCTATAATCATAAAGTCAAAAAAATTCTTATAAGGTTCCGGATTTGTTGTAATAACAGGACCGCCTGCAAAAACCAGCGGTTCTTTCTCTGCTCGGTCTTTTGCCAAAAGAGTTATTTTATGTTTTTCAAGAAGTTCAAATACTCCCATAAAATCGAAATCAAAAGACATTGAAAAGGCTATTGATTCGGCTTTAGGCTGGTTTAACTCAGAATCCGTATAAACTCGAGTTGAATTTATACCTTCCATTTCGTCTGCAATCTTTGCAAGCCACATATAACCCAAGGAAGCCAGTGCAAACGATTCACATGCCGGATATGCCATCCATAAATTATAACCATCACGAGAATTATTCGGAGTATAAAGAAGTTTTTCCATAGCTTAATTAATATTCTTTATATAAAGTTCTTCTATCAAAACACAAACCGTAGCAGCTATTGCAGGTGCAAAAATTACCCCAACCACACCCAAATATTGAGCTGTTATAAACAAGAACAGATAAATAATTAATGGATGTAAATCAAGGAATTTCCCAAAAATATAAGGTCTTACAAAATTGTTTTCTACAAGTTGTGCAATTGCAAATACTACAGATATTAGTACTAATGTTAACGGTCCGGCTTTGAATGCTGATATTAAGCAGATAACAAGTGCCAAAGCAGGTCCTACAACAGGAACGATATCTAATACCGCAGTTATCAAACCTAACAATACTGCATAATCAACTCTCAAAATTAGCAATCCAATTGTCATTATAATACCTACACTGGACATTGTTGTTATTTGTGCAACAACATAACCACCGATTTTATTAGAAATTGTTGTAAGAATTTCTTCTGCTCTATCTTTCATTTGAGCAGGGAATAGGCTCAAATATCCTTTTTTAACAATTTCTTTATCAGATAAGAAATAGAAAATTATAATAAGCGCAGCTACAAAATAAACAAAAGCTGATGCAATATTTACACTAAAATTGATAGATTGGTTTACAAAGCCGGTTGTAAATCCTGAAGCTGAAGAAATAAAATCTCCAATATCAATTTGTGCAAGTTGCGATTTACTTATAAATGGCGCATTTTGGATAAATTCTTTAATATAATCAATATATTGAGGAATATGTCCTACAAAAGATTTTATTTCATGACCAGCCATTATTATTAAGGGAATAAAAAATGCTAAAATTACAAACACAGTAGATAAAAGCACAATAGCAGAAGAGATTCCTCTGTTAAACTTTTTTGATAATTTTTCAACAAGCGGATTTAAAGAACAAGCAATTACATAAGATGCAAAGAATAAAATAGCAATATCTTTAATTTTAGTAATAAATACAATCAAAAGAATTGCAACGATAAAGAAAATTATATTTTTTGCACTTACATACTTTTGAAAAAGATTTTCAAACATAACCTGTTCCTCCTATAGTGATTTTAGCACAAAATATGATAAAATATTTCTATGGAAATATTATTAGAAACAAAAAATCTTTCAATTGAATACACGAGTATAAGTGATGGAGGCAAGGCATCAGTTCTTGCTGTGGATGATGTATCTTTAAAAATTCACAAAGGAGAAATTTATGCTCTTGCCGGAGAATCAGGTTGTGGAAAATCAACATTGGCAAAAGCTATTACAAAACTTGTCCCTTTAAAATCCGGAGATATTCTTTTTGAAGGAAAGTCGATTTTTGATTATAGCAAAATTGAAGAAAAGTTTTATCCTCAAAATGTGCAAATGGTTTTTCAAAATCCATATTCAAGTCTTAATCCAAAAATGAAAATAGGAGATATTTTGCGAGAGCCACTTGACATAAATACAACTCTAAAAATGAAAGAAAAAGAAGAACTTGTAAAAGAAGTCCTTGCTGACGTCGGATTGCAGGAATCTTGCTTGAAACTGTATCCACACGAATTTTCAGGTGGACAAAGACAAAGAATTGCAATTGCTCGTGCTTTAGTACTTAATCCTGAATTACTTATTGCAGATGAACCGGTAAGCGCACTTGATGCCAGTATTCAGGCACAAATTATCAATTTATTAAAAGAACTTAAACAAAAACGAGATTTAACTATTTTATTCATCTCTCATGATATGAATGTAATAAAATATCTTGCAGACAGAGTCGGTATAATGTATTTTGGTAAGCTTATAGAAGAAAATTATACAAGCACAATTTTTAAATATCCAAAAGAAGATTATACAAAGAAATTATTGGACGCTGTTCCAATTTTAAAAACAAATTATTTCTAAATGTTAAAATATTTGTCTGTTAGTATTGTTTGAGATAATATAATAATATGGATACGGGGAAGATTGTTGTAGTCGATGATGAAAAAATAGTTACATCAGCTTTTGCTACCTTGCTAAAGGTTGAAGGTTTTTCTGATGCACATTTTTTTAATAATCCTAAAGATGCACTTGAATTTTTAAAAGAAAATACTCCGGATTTAATTATTTCTGATTTTCTTATGCCGGAAATGAATGGTTTAGAATTTCTATCAGAAACAAAAAAATTACATCCGGAAGTTAGTAGAATTCTTTTAACCGGTTATGCAGATAAAGAAAATGCTATTCGTGCAATCAATGAAGTTGGGCTTTACAGGTACATAGAAAAACCTTGGAATAATGACGATTTAATTTTGAATATTAAAAACGGAATTGAAAGAAGTTATTTATTATCTCAACTTCGACAAAAAATTTCTGAATTAGAAGTTGCAAAGAAAGAGCTTGAAAAATATTCACATAATCTTGAGCAACTTGTGGAAGAACGCACGATTGATTTGAGACAATCCAATGCAAAACTTGCCGGAATTGTAAATTATTGTGCAGACGGGATTGTTATTCTTAATGAAGATGGAATCATTGAACAAGTGAATCCTGCATGTGAAAGTCTTATTGGACATGTTAATGAAAAAATCATAAACATGTCAGTTGATGATTTTTTATTTAGCAAGAAAACGTTTATTTCAAAAGAATTGCATAGAGTTGAAGAAAACGAACTTTTCTTAAGAGATTTTTTCATCAAAAATCCTTTGAGCGGAACAATTACACCTGTTGAAATAAGTTTCGCAAGAATAAATCCTGATGATGAATTTAAAAAATTTGTCGGAGTAATTCGTGATGTAACAGAACAAAAAAAAGCTGACAAATTGAGAGATGATTTTATTGCAACTCTTACTCACGATTTAAGAACACCTCTTTTGGCAGCTATTCAAACATTAAAATTTTTCTTAGAAGGTGCTGTAGGAGAGCTTGATGACAAACAGAAACTTTTGCTTGCAACTATGCAAAAAAGCAATGAAGATTTACTTGGACTAGTAAACGCACTATTAGAAGTTTATAAATATGATGCGGAAAAATTGACATTAAACAAAACGGATTTCAATATTTATGAACTTACAAAACATGTTTATGACGAGTTAAAACCGCTTGCTGATAAAAAAAATATTTCTTTTGAAATAGATTGTACAGATAAAAATTTAGAAATTAATGCTGACAGAAGCGAACTTAGAAGGGTTATTTGTAATTTGTGCGGAAATGCAATAAATTACACACCAGAGAAAGGAAAAGTTGTAATAACAATAAAAAATGAAAGCAACGATTTAATATTTTCAGTTTCTGATACAGGTTGCGGAATCCCGCCGGAAGATATTCCAAATATGTTCCAAAGATTTTCACAAGGAACAAGCAAAAAACGTTCTGCAGGAACCGGATTAGGCTTGTACTTGTCCAGACAAATTATTGAATCACATTGTGGCAAAATTTGGTTAGAAAGTAAAGTAAATAAGGGTAGTGAATTTTCATTTTTACTTACTGATGTAATAAAAGTTAGGAGCGCTTTATGATTAATGTCTTATTAGTAGAAGACCATGAATTATACAGAATGGGGTTATCTATGCTTTTAAGCAAAGCTGATGATATTAATCTTATTGCAGAAGCTGCTGACGGAGTGGAAGGGGTAAGAAAAGCTCGGGAATTCTCTCCACAAGTTATTCTTATGGATATTGGACTTCCAAATATGGATGGAATAGAAGCTACTCAACGAATAAAAGAATTTCTTCCTGAAACAAAAATTTTAATTTTTACATCTCGTGACAGTGAACACGATATTTTTGAATCTTTTAAAGCCGGAGCTGATGGCTACATTATGAAAGGAGCTTCTCCTGAACAAACAATTTCTGCGATTAAAGCAGTTTTTGAAGGTGTTGGTTGGATTGACCCTGCCATTGCAAAAATTGTTTTTTCAAACATTGGAGTAAGCAGAACCTCAATCGCAAATGTGACTGATTTTGTTGAACGCAAAGACAAAAATTCTTATGGACTTACAGAAAGAGAACTTGACGTCCTGTCTTTGATGGTAGACGGATTAACAAACCCACAAATCGCAGACAAACTCGTTATTACAAGAGCTACTGCAAAAGCTCATGTTCATAGTATTTTACAAAAATTATGTGCTTCTTCCAGAACACAAGCTACTGTTATGGCAATGAAAGAAGGGCTTGTATAATGTTTGAAGCAATGGCGGGAATGGTAATGGCAACAAAAGTCCATTTTTCTCAAATGCAATATCCTTTTATCAAAAAAAAGGACAGAGTTGTTGCTGAAACCATTTACCAAAATGAAGTTAATAAAGTCGACGAAACTGAAAAATATGAAAAAAGTAAACTTCCGGAATCCGGCTATATGACAGTTGAAGAGTACGAATCAAAATCCAGAGCTAAATCAAAAAAAGAAATTGCAGAAGAAGTAAAAGGTGGAGAATTACCAAAAGATTCAAATATGGTTTATGTTCCACAAAGAACTTTTAAACTTGTAAAATATAACGACCCAATAGGTAGTCCTGAACTAAATCTTCCAAGAAAATTGAATTTTGATAGACAAATAAATGCTCAAGGAATAATTTCCGGAGATAGAACAATGATGGTTTATCCGTCAGTTTATTATTATGCCCAAAGCGATTGTACGTCTTGTGATTTATTTTTAATCAAGTTAGACCCGACATTAACGGATACAGATAAAGCTATTTATGCAAATATTGTTCAAAAAGTTAAGGAACCATTGATTTCAACCGTTAAAGATATTGAAACAAAATTCATTTTTAGAACATTAACTCCAATAGATTTTTCTGCTGACAACAAAAAACTTGTTGTAAAAGAAAAAGTTGGACATCGTCATGACGGAATCTGGAAAACCGATTTGTGGGTATACGATTTTGAGAAAAAAGAAGCAAAAAAAATACCTCAAATAAGAGAAGCTATTATTGATTATTGGGCACAAACAGGTGGAGTTGATTTTGAAGAAAATCGCTGGGATATTTACCCAATGGGATTTGATGCAAATAATGACGACAGAATTATTCTCTGTGCATATGCTTATACAGGAGAAGTCCCAAAATTTTTGGGAACATGGAGTATTGATGTCGATGGAAATAATTCAAAATTAGAAGATTTAGAAGGTTCTGATATCCCTGTATCTGTTATCGGTTACAGATTGGCGGAAGATTCTGTTAAAGATATTTCCGAAATAGAATTTGAAGCAAAACAAGCTGAAGAAAAAGAGAAAGCAGATGAAAAAAAATTAAAAGAATCCGAAAAATTTGAAAAAGAAATAAAAAAGCTTGAATATGAACGAAAAATTCATCAAATGGATATGGAAACATACTTAAAAATTGAACAAAGACGACAACAAGTAAAAGAGTCAAAAAAAGTTTCAAAACCGACAAATGGCATGACCGGTGCCAATTAATTGATAGAATATCCTATTCCTTATATCTATTGCCTTATACCCCCAAATATGATATAATTACTGCGTGTTTATTTGAAAAAGGAGAATGCCTGATGGTAGAAAAGTATTCAGACAGCGATTTTGAGGCTCTCTTGGGAAAGTATGATTATAACTTCAAAAGAGGAGACATCGTTAGAGGTGTAGTTTGCGCTTACGAGTCAGATGGGGCGATTGTAGACATTGGTTCAAAAAGTACAGCTTTTGTTCCAAGTTATGAAGTTTCTTCAGACAAAAAAGCTAAAGTGGAAGATGTATTGGAAAAAAATACAGAATATGAATTTTTAATTACAAATGAATGTGATGAAAATGGAAAATTCAATCTTTCATACAAAAAAGTTCATTTAGCTCATACTTGGGCAGAATTAGCTAAGATTAAAGAAGCAGATGAAACAATTGCAGTAACAGTTACTCAAACCGTTAAAGGTGGTGTTATTGTTGATGTTTCCGGAGTTCAAGGTTTTATTCCGCAAGGTCAATTATGTGCAAGAGAAACTATTTGCAATGTTGGAGATAAAATTGATGTTAAAATTTTATCTATGGACAAAGCTCAAAATAATTTGATTTTATCAAACAGAAAAGTCTACGAAACTAACATGGCTGAAACCAGAAAAAATGTGTTTGCACAAATTGAAGTCGGACAGATTGTTAAAGGCGAAGTCGTTAGAATAACTGATTTCGGAGCATTTGTAAATATTGGTGGTGTAGATTGTTTATTGCCACTTTCTCAAATTTCTTGGAAATGGGTTGAACATCCGACGGATTTATTGAAAGTTGGACAAGAAATTAATGTAGAAATTATTGATATTGATCATGAAAAACAAAGAATTAGTTTGAGTTTGAAAAATACAGAGCCTGATCCATGGATTAAAGCAGAAGAAGAGCTTAAAGAAGGTAGTGTTAAAGAAGGCATAATTACTCGAATAAAAGGTTTTGGCGCATTTGTAGAAGTTTTACCTGGGGTTGAAGCTTTATTGCCACAATCAGCTTTAGCTGAATTGCAAAACTCAAAAAATATTACTGTAAAAGTTGGAGATAAAATTGATACAAAAATTATCAAGTTCAATCCAAAAGACAAACGAATCTCATTGGGTTTACCAACTGACGAAGTCTAGATTAAAAGAATAATGAATTTGAAAAACAGCGATAAATTGAAAAATTATCGCTGTTTTTATTTTGATAAATAAGTTTCAAAACTTTTATCTTCAACTTTATATCCACACCCCTCATGCAGTTTTCCTGCATAACCAATTTTTGAAGCAGGATATTTTTTGCACATTTTTAGCCGTTTATCATAAACAGAGCAAAGTCCATCTTCTGTTACATATTTACAAGCAAAAATCAAATTTCCAAATTCATCTTTTCCTCTTATATAAAATCTCCTATAAGCAGGAAACAGAAACTGCATAATTTTAAAATCAATTGTTGTATATGTATCAAAACTATACATGTAGCGACAACATTTCCCACATTTTAAGCATTTTCCGGTAATTTTGTACTCCATTTTTTCTGGTACAAAATAAGATAAAAACTCATTTTTAATTGTTTCTAAAAAACTTAACATATAAATATTTATTTGCTAAAATAATAGTGAACCTACTTATATAGTAGCTGTTATATGATAAAAAAACAATATATGAGGATATGGTATGAGACCTTATAATATTCCAAAAGGAAAAAGAGGAAACTATAGAAGAAGTAAATCTAAGAGAATAACATTTGAAAATCCGATTCTAAAATTAATCGGAACAATTGTTGTAATAGGTTTAGGGATTTTGTTGGCAGGGATGTTAGCTTTGAAATTATATTTACTTTCACTTCCGCCAATAAAAAATCTCAACACATTAAAACCTAATATCGTGACAACTTTCTGCGCAAGTGACGGTCAAGTGATAAAAACTTTTGCTGCGTATACTTTTTCTAATGTTGAATTAAAAGAAGTCCCCAAAGAACTTGTACAAGCTCTTATTGCGACAGAGGATAAAAATTTTTATAAACATCCGGGGTATGATATGCTTGGGCTTGCACGTTCTATGGTTGCAAATGCTTTAGCCGGACACGTTGTACAAGGTGCAAGTACATTAACCCAACAACTTTCAAGAATCCTATTCTTGTCTAACGAAAAAACATTTACTCGTAAAATTAAGGAACTTCAAGTTGCGGCTCAAATCGAAAAAACTATTTCTAAAGACAAAATTTTAGAAATGTATTTGAATAATGTTTACTTAGGCTCAGGTGCTTATGGTGTAAAAGGGGCAGCAAGAATTTATTTCAATAAAAACTTAAACGAACTTACACTTTCTGAAATGGCTTTGATTGCGGGACTTCCTCAAGCGCCATCTGTGTATTCTCCTTACAATAACATTGATTTAGCAAAAAAACGCAGAAATCAAGTTTTAGGCAGAATGTACAAAATGAAGTATATTGATAAAAAGACTTATGAAGAAGCTAAAAAATCTCCGGTAAATTTATCTACAATGCCTACAATGTATGCAACAAACAAAGCTCCTTATTTTTGCGATTACGTAATGAAAGATTTGCAAAAATTGGGATTTACAGAAGAAGATATTATAAATGGCGGATACAAAGTTATAACAACACTTAATTACAATGCTCAAATTAAAGCAAATGAGGCTATTTTAAACAATCTTAATGCGTGGGGATTAAAAAGTGATAAAAATCAAGCTGCTGTTTTTTCATTTAGCCCAATTGACGGTAGAATCCTAGTTTATGCGGGAGGAAAAGACTACTCAAAGAGTCAATATGACCGTGTAACTCAATCCGTAAGACCATCCGGTTCTGCGTTTAAACCATTTATTTATACAGCTGCCGTTGAAAAAGGATACTCTCCTAACGATATGATAGATGATTTGCCATACCGAATTGGAGATTGGACTCCACGCAATTATGGTAACAAATATCGTGGACCAATCCCAATGTACACAGCTTTAATGGTTTCATCAAATGTGTGTACTGCAAGATTAATGGATGCCATTGGTGTAAGACCTGTAATCCAACTTGCAAGAGTTATGGGAATTACAACTCCAATTCCTTATGACTATACAATTTCTCTTGGTTCAAACAGCGTAAAACTATTTGAAATGACACGAGCTTATGGTGTATTTGCAAATGGCGGATTTAGAGTTGAACCTTACGCTATTGAACGTGTAGAATCATCAAGAGGAACAGTGCTTTATGAAGCAAGAAAAGCAAAAACAAGTAAAGTATTGAATATCAATACGGCTGCTACAATGACTGCAATCATGAAAACAGTTATACAAAGTGGTACAGGTAGAGCTGCGAGCATTGGTAAGCCGGCTGCTGGAAAAACCGGTACTACAGATGACTGCAAAGATGCTTATTTTATAGGATTTACTCCTGATGTTGTAACCGGAGTTTGGGTTGGAAACGATGACAACTCTAAAATGGGCGAACTTACAGGCGGAACAGTTCCGGCTAAAATCTGGAGAGATGTAATGCTTGTTGCAACAGCCCCTTATGGCAATTCAGATTTTGAATATCCTGAAATTATTCTGAATCCATTCAAGGCATCAAGCGTTTCTGTTATTCCACAGAACGAAGCAAAAAAAGTTTGGGATGAACAAGATGCCAAGGCTGCAGAGGAATTAGAAAAACAGGCAGAAAAAGAAGCTAAACAAGCTGAAAAAGATGCTAAAAAACTTCAAAAAGAAATTCAAAAACAACTTGAAAATGCACCTATAAAACCTGATTCAATAAAGCCGACAGAGATTCTTCAACAAACATTAGCTCCAATTAAGAAAAAAGAGCCTGTAAAAACAGTTGAAGTAAAAGAAGAAAGAATTGCTCCTCAGGTAGATCAGTTTGCACCAATTCCAATGAATAGTGCACCCTTAGGAAACGGACAATAATCAAAAAAAAGGAATTAACAAAAATGAAATTAGAAGATATAAAATTAATGTATGGTGAAAATGCATTTCAAAATGCTGGGATAGAAGCTAATGAAAAAACAATTGATTATGAAACAAGCGGAAACTTAACTTATATTCAGATTTTATCACTTGTAAAGGGTTTAAATCTTATAAGCGAATTTTATGATGTGAAAGCAGCTTGCTCAGTAAAAGGAACTGGAATTTGCGCTGTAGCATTAGGTCAATCTTTGGCTGATGCAGTACAAAAAGTAATGGATTCAAATCCAATTGATTTTATGAATTCAGTTCTTGTGGTTTCTTCTGAAGTAGATAGTGAAATTGCAAGGTTTCTAAAAGACACAAATATCATTTCAGCACCTTCTTATACAAAAAATGCAATAGATATTCTTGAAACAAAAGGAGTTACTTATATAACGATTAAGACTCCATTGAAAGATTACAAAAACTATATTTCTAATGATATTCGAGTTACTCCGCTTGGAACATTAACTCAAACTCCAAATTTAAGCGAATTAGATAAGGATACTTTTAAAGTCGTATCCAAGAAAAAACCTACGGTAGAACAAATTGAAGATGCTGTTTTTGCTTGGAAAGTCGCTAAACACAACAATTCTCAATCAATAGTTGTTGCAAAAGATTTGAAAACAAGTGCAATTGCACAAGGTTTGCAAACAGCTTCTGTAGAGTTTGTATTGGATTATTCTTGTGATACTTCAAAAGAAGCAATTCTGGCTTCAGACATGCCTATAACAATGCATGATGTAAATGTAGCTTCTCAAGGAAGAATTGGTTTAATTATTGTTCCGTTTGCAGATAAAGATGTTGTAAATCAGGCTGACAAGTATGAAATGGCTGTAATTACAACTGGGTTTACAAACATTTTATATTGATAAAATTTTAATATATTTTCCAAAATTCTATTGACATTACATATATAATTCGTTATTATATATGTATAGAAGGTTGGTGTTCAAATGGAAAATATGAAAGAAATTGAAGAAAAAGTTAATATTGGTATTGATTTACTAGAAATTGCTAAGTCATATTGCGACGTTAATTATGATAAAGCAAAAGAGCTTGCTGCTTTAGGAACACTTTTGGAAATCATTTCTGATAATCAACAAAGTATTTCCAGAGCAATTGATTGTGCATATATTGGTTAATTTTTCATATAAAACGGGCTCAAGTATCACTTGAGCCCGTCTTTCCTTAACATTATACTCAGAATTAGTATCTGTAGTGAGCAAACGCTTTGTTAGCTTCTGCCATTCTGTGGGTATCTTCACGTTTTTTGCATGCTGCACCGTTACCGTTAGAAGCATCAATCAATTCACTGGTAAGTTTTTCAACGAATGATTTACCGTTTCTGTTTTTAGCTGCTGCAATAATCCATGAAGAAGCAAGAGCAAATCCTCTATCAGGTTTAACGTCGATAGGAACTTGGTATGTTGAACCACCAATACGTCTAGCTTTTACTTCCAATAATGGAGTAGCATTTGTTAAAGCTTTTTGGAAGATTTCCAATCCGCTTTCGTTTGTTCTTTCTTTAATTCTTTCAATTGTAGCGTAGAAAATTCTTTCAGCTAATGATTTTTTACCACGTCTCATAACACGGTTAATAAATTTAGATACATCAACGCTATTAT
>CAZHEI010000007.1:0-37862 GCA_964531425.1 uncultured Vampirovibrio sp.
AAAAATTTTCCACTTTCCATTTTCAATTTTCCATTCAAAAAGCTGGAGTCCAGAAAGTCTGTCTAGGAGAAGGTTATAGCCCCCCCACCGAAATTGCTGTCAAAACAAGGGTTTGGGTTGGTTTTGGCTAAAAACGCCTCCAATGACAAATTCTCGCCACCATGTTGCGTACAACCACCTCTAAATCGGGCTAAACGTATATTTCTATTCAATTGTTCTCTGCTTCTGAACAACACAAAACATCCTTATAATTACGATACCGTATCCTAACATTTATATTATATCGTATTTATATATTTTTTACAAGCCCCTCATTGCTCAGAAGCAGGTTCGTTTACTACATGCTTATTGCTCTGTTGAGAATGCATAAATGATTTTTCGATTGTATTCTTCATTTGCTTTTAGAATACCTTTTTCTTTAAAGTTTTTAGTATTTATGGCATTTGGGTAGAATTGCGGTTCAATACAAAAAGAGGAGCGTTTTTCATATTTTGAACCATGTTTTCCGTTGGGTTGTGTAGCCTTTCCAAGATGGTTTGCGGTATAAAACTGAAATCCAGGAAGGTCTGTATAAACTTTTAATTTAATTCCTGTTTTTGGTGATTTTACATCAGCGATTTCTATTAAATTTTTACCATTGTATTTATCTACACAATAATTTTGGTCAAATCCGGAGGTAATTTTAATTTGTTCGTCATCGAAATTTATTGCCTCTCCGATTTTGCGATATTCTGAAAAATCAAAAGGAGTTCCTTTTACTTGTTTAATTTTTCCTGTTGGAACTGCCATTAAACTATTTTCTGTAATTGATGATGAATTAGAAAGTTTTATTAAATGAGCATAAATTGAGTTTTCTTGTGTATTTTCAGCACCATCAAGATTAAAATAAGTATGATTTGTCATATTAATTAATGTATCTTTATCGGTTTTTGCATTATATTCAATATGAAGTCTATTGTCATTGTCGAATTTATAAGTAACTGATGCTTCCACATTTCCTGGGTAGCCGGATTCCATATCTGATTTTAGGTATGTAAATTTTATACCATCTTTTAAAATTTGAGCTTTCCAGTTTTTTACGTCAAAACCTTGTGAACCTCCATGACAATGAGTTTTTCCATTGTCTTTATTTTTTTCAAGTTCGTATATTTTATCTCCAATTGTAAAAGAGCCACCGCTTATTTTGTTTGCACAAGGTCCGATCGTTCCTCCTGCATGTCCTATTGGGCATTCTTCATAGGGAGAAACTTCATCGTATCCTTGAGTTATATCTTTTAGATTTCCATTTTTATCAGGAATTTTAATCGATGTAATAGTTGCTCCGAATGTTGACAGGTCAACACTTGCTCCATTTTTATTTGTAATTGTATATAAAATTGCTTCGTCATCTGTTTTGTGAAGTTTTCCAAATGATTTTTTAGTGATTTTCATTTTGTCGAAATTAATGTCCATATCTTGAGTTTCAATCGGCACACTTTTTATAAAAACATCTTTTGAACCTTGATTATTAATAGACTGTTGAAATGGTACAGAACACAAGGTTATTCTTGGAGATTGATACAATAATGTTTGCGGATTAAAATCTATTGGCATTAAAAACTCCTTTTTCCTTTATTATAGATAAAAAATATTAAATATAAAAAATTGCTTAATTAGCAATTAATTCTTAAAAAAACTTAAACATATTGTTAGCTAAAATAGCTAATAATATGTTTGAAAGTCGTATGAAAGTCAATAACTATCGGTTATGCTTCTTTATCTACATTGAAAACTTTTCTGTCAAAGTTAAATTTAATATTTGATTCTTGATTGTTTTCTTTTGGTTGTTCGTCAGAATTTTCTTTGTTTTTAGAATCATTTTCTACATTAACGTTTGCATCAAGTTGTTGTTTATATTCTTCAATTGCTCCTGTTAAAGCTTCATTACCAGATTCAATATTTGCCAAAGAACCAATAGCTGTAATTACCGGTTCTAGCGCAGCTTCATATTGACCAACTATTTCAATTGCAGCTTCTCCAACTTGTCCGATAGAATTTGTTAAATTAGCAAGATTTGTTAAATCAGAACCCATTTGACCGATAGAAGCAGTTACTTTTGTCAAATTTTGAGTAGCGCCTTTGATTTTTGTATCACCTGTATTTGATTTAATATTACCTTTAACGATTGCTTGTGCTCCGGTAGCTGCTGTAACAGGTGTTTTTGTCATTGCTTCACCTGTTTGCTCAAGACCCTTTCCTACAGCTTTATCAACTCCACCATCAGCTACAACTTGTGTATTTACAGTCGCTTGTTGTTGCATATTAGCAATATTACCTTGAACTTTTTCAAGTCCTTCTTGAATAACAGTAGTAGAATTAGTAATTTGTTGAGAAATATTATCAACAGAATCTGCTACTACTGAGTTTTGAGCTTCAATTAAAGCTTGATATCCTTGAACGTTTCCAACCAATGCGGTTATTTGAGAGGAAGCTCCTTCTATTGCAGCTAATGCAGCTTCTTTGTCTCCGTCTTTTTCACCATTTAAAATAGCTTTATTTTCTTCGATAATTTGTAATTGTTCTTCCAATTGAGCTTGAGCAGTTTGAATCAAACCTTTATCGCCACCCAATTTTTCAATTTCCTTCATAGCATCTAAAATTTGATTTGTGCTGGTAGCTATAGATTGAGTTATTTCGTTAACTTTAGCTTCTGTTTCTTGAACAACTTCGTTATTTCTTTTTTCTGTTTCGTTAATTTCTTTGCTATTTTTTTGATTAATTTGATTTGCTTTTGTTGTGTCACTAAAAGAAATGCTTGATAACATACCCATCAAACCTTGCACCATGTTTGCGATAGCATTTGCTTTTTGTTGATCATTGCCTTCAATAGCTTCCATTCCATTTTGAGTTAATGAGAAAATTGAATTTACATAGTTTGAAGATGAGCCTGCATTGCCGGCAGAAGATGAACCTGCATCAATTTGCTTGAGCATTGACATTGCATTATTCAATATTGATTGTGCATTAAAATTAGCTGTCATCTTACTTAAACTTTCTTATAATACCATCTTATATATAAAAAGTATTAAAAAGCCTTGAAATTTCAAGGTTACAAGATTTTGTTACATAAGTTAATAAAAAATAGCCGTATTCCCGATTCTAAAAATTAATTGTAAGTAGTACAACAAAAATATGGAATTAATATGGAGAAGATTTTGATGGACAACAATAATTTGACAGAAAGGGAGTCCAATGTATTATTTTACCTTGCAAAAGGATTAACAAATGAAGAGATTGCAGAAATTTTGCATATTTCTGTACATACAGTAAAAGCCCATCTTGAAGCTATTTATGACAAACTGGAAGTTTCCAGCAGGGTCCAAGCAACAGTGAAAGCTTTAATACTGGAGTTAATTGATTTGAACACTTTAGTATAAATGTTACAGACTTTTTTTTAGTATTCCATACGGTTTCAATCTAGGATTATTGCGTTCGGCAGGATTGTTTTTAATATAATTCTTTAATACACTGCGTGCTTTCAAATATTCATGATTAATAATATAAATATTTGTTAAAGCGATTGTATATTCAATATTTTTAGGATTTTTTGCTATCAAATTTTTATATTCAGGTATAGCTTTTTCTGAATGTCCTTCCCTGACATAAATTTCACCCAATAAATAACGTTTTTCGTCCGTATCTTTAATTTTCATAGAATATAATAAATGTTCATGTGCTTTTTCCAAATTATCAACATAAAAATTTGTTACCGCAAGATTAAAATAAACCATGCCTTTTATTTCTTCTGTATCAGCTAATTGTAAAGCTTTTTCGAGACTTTTGATTGCTCGTTTATAGTCTTTTGCCACAACATAACCTTCTGCTAAATCTATATAACCGGCTGGTAGTTGGGATGCCTTTTGAATATAATTTTTTGCTTCTTTTATTTTTTCGTTATTAATTTCTTTATCATTTCCCAACACAAGAAATGGAATATAATCATATTTTAATTCTTCATCATTTGTAATTTGAGGTTTGAGCTTGTACAAAAGTTTAACAGTATTAATATCTGCTTCACTTAAATCTTCTCTTGTATCATTGAGTACTGAGACAGAATCCTTTGTCAGGTACATTATATCATCTTTGTTGTTGCTATGTCCCATTAAACCCAAGGCATGAACGATTTCATGCAAAGCTGTATTATAAATTTGATTTTTTGAGAAATTTTTACCGGAAGAATCTTTTAAATAAAATTCTATTTCCATTTGTTGTAATCTATTAAGGTTCAATATTGGTACTGTATATGCAACAACGTACTTTTTGTCTTCCGAATCAGCCGGATTATGAGCATTAAATTTAATTACGATATTAGGATTTTTATCTGTTTCTTCAAACAAAATTTGATGTTCAGTAGCTCTTTCCCATTCAGTAAAAGCATTTTTTATCTCTTGTTCAAAATATTTTGGAGTTTCCTCTGTTTGTTCAATAGAATACGTTATTGGAAGGTTTCCCCAGTGCATGATTTTCTGATTATAAACAGCATTTGTTATATAGTTATAGGGATATTTTCTATATATTTCTCGTTTAATATCATACAAAAAATATTTAACTTTAACTCGGGCAACATCATCTTTTGGATTATCTAAAAATTTAATTAATTTCTCTTGAGCATCTGTTGTTAAAGGAGAATTTATGATTGAATTAACGTAAATATCTCGTGATTTAGTCTTATTCAATCCCAATTCAAACGCCTTTTCAAGATATTTTTGCGCATTTTCAATATCATTCTTTTTAAAATAATAGTCAGCTCTTGCAGCCATAATATCGTCAAGATGGCTGTTGGTATAATTTAAGCCTAAAGCTACAATTACAACCAAAGCTAACAAAATCCATAAGGACTTATTCTTCATCATTAATACCTGTTGATTTTTGGAGGTTTTCTGTTAATTGTTCAGACGGGTTATCCTTAACTCCGGCATCAATATTCAGAGTTTTTACAAGAGAACGAACATCTCCTTTGAGTTTGAAATATTCATTAAATTTAGGGGTTGTTTTGATGTTGTAGGAACGACCATTTTTATCTTTATGACGAGATATTAACCCCTTTTCCAGTAACTCGGTTACATGTTCATAAGCATTTGAGCCTCGCAAATCTTTTAATAATGACTGGCGAATGGGTTCTTTTAATGCAATAACAGTTAATGTCTTTAATACAGGAGGTTTTAACTCAACCGGACAAAGTTTTTCTACAATATCCAAGTGCTCTTGTTTAACTTGCAAAATGTAACCATTTTCATCATCAATTTCTAACGCTCCATCTCTAGAAGCATAGTCCATGATAAGCTCAAGAAGTGCTTCTTCTACAACATCCGGCTCTTCTTCCAAAATTTCTGCAATATCTTTTATTTGAAGTACTTTTGCAGTAACAAACAGAACGGCTTCAATTCTAGATTTCAACTCTATCACTTACTCCTCCATTCTCCTCTTCCTTCAATACATTTTTTGCATTTTCAACAAAATCAAAAACATTATCTTCTTTATCCACTTGAGATTTGTCATAGCGTACTACATATAAATCTCCATAAAACTCATCTTGTACTAAATCATAGTCACTATCTACCGTCAAGAAAAGCAAGGAAATATATGCGTTAACTCTATCCATTCCAAGCAAAGTTAATTCTGTAAGTTCGATTTTATCTTGGCGGTTTAGAATTTCTTCAAGATTAGCTTTTAATCTTTGAACACCATTTTCAATGTATTCATCATGAGCCAAATTTATAATATCATCAGGAGATAATCTTGCATAATTTTGAACTCTACGTTTTGCTCTTTCATGCGCATTTTTAAGTGATGCTTTTTTATCAAGCATTTCATAGAATTCTAATTGACGAATCAAATCCCGCAAAGTCACTACTCGATTGTGGTTAAGACGAACGCTTGTTCTTCTTTGAAGAACTTCATCAATGGAGATAACATTATTTGTCGGAATATAATCTTCTGAATAATCTAATGGTTCATCGCCATATTCAAGTTCATCAATTTCTTGTTGCGGTTCAAAATCAAGAACATCAATTCCTTCCAAAACATTTGATTTTAGCTTCAAAAGAATTGCGGCAAAAAGAAGTGTTCTTCCTGTAAGACGTAGATTTTGTGCCTTTGATTGAAACAAATGTGTAAGATATTTGTCAGTAACTTCAACAATATCAACATTCCAAGGATCAATCTTGCCTTGTTTTGCCATGTTGACAAGAATTTCTATACCGTCAACTTCAGCAGTTTGAACAGCTTTTTCTTTCCCATCTATCCCTTTTATACTTTCAATACTATTAATCATATTTCGTATTTTACTCTATATTGCTAAATAATTAATCCTCTGAACTAATGAATCCTATTTTAGCAGGTTTTGTTCTATTTATTAATAAATTTTTGTCTGGTAAAAAAATAACGGTCTAACTATTACTCTTTTCAAATCCTCTTTTGCTGAGTGAGCAAAGGGAAAATGTCAATCTCCCAATTTTATTGTTATAATCTCGATATCCCTTTTATACTACCGATACTTATTAACTATTATATCATTATTTTACAATAAAATTTTAATTTTTGCTTCTTGAAGAGCATGGAGAGATTCTATTTTAACTTGATATGTTTATCAAATACTATTTCCATAATTTACAATGGTAATTGCAAATAAATGTAAAAACTTGACATTCACCATAATTATTAAGTAAATTAGTGTATATGATACAGGGGGAGAATTATGACAAAGCAAACTTTTTTGCACGATAAGCATGTGGAACTAGGTGCTAAGATGGTTGATTTCGCAGGATGGCACATGCCGGTACAATATACATCAATTATTGAGGAGCATAAAACAGTTCGTGAAACAGTTGGTATATTTGATGTTTCGCACATGGGTGAGCTTATCGTTAAAGGAAAAGATTCTTTAGCATTTTTGAACAAAATTGTTCCTCAAAATATATCCAAACTAATTGACTCAAAAGCTGTTTACTGCCAACTCCCGAATAAAAATGGCGGGCTTATTGATGATTTAATTATTTATAAATTAGAAAATGAAAAGTATCTTGTTATTGCTAATGCATCGAGAGTGGATGAAGATTTAAACTGGATGAGTCTAAATACAGTTGGTTTTGATGTTGAAATTATTAACGAATCACACAATTATTCGTTAATAGCTGTTCAAGGTCCAAAAGCATGTGAATTGATAAAAAGCTTTGGAATTAATGATTTACCACCGTTTTTCTCAATAAGAAAAGCAACTTTATTTGGGGTGGATTTATGGATTTCAAGAACCGGTTACACAGGAGAAGATGGCGTTGAACTTTTGATGAAAAACAATAACGCCGGTCTTATTTGGGATAAGTTGTTAGAAGAAGGTAAGGCTTACAATATTAAACCAATAGGACTTGGAGCCAGAGATACTTTACGATTAGAGGCTGCATTGCACTTATATGGAAACGATTTGGATGAAAATACAACACCAATTGAAGCAGGTTTAAGTTGGTCAATACCAAAAGATAAAGTGGAAGACTATAATGGCAAAAGTATTATAGAAAATCAGCTTAAAAATGGTGTTGAAAAGAAGCTTATCGGATTTAAAATGGTAGATAAAGGAATTGCTCGTCATGGATATGAAGTTTATTACAATAATGAGAAAATAGGAGTTGTAACCAGCGGAGGTGTTTCTCCAACAAGAGGAGATAATATTGGACTGGCTTATATCAAAAACCTTGACAATTTAGCTGTAGGCTCTACAATTCAAATATCTATACGTGAAAAATTATACAATGCGGAAATTGTTAAAAAACCGTTTGTAGAAAAAAGAAATAAAGAGGTTAAGTAATATAAAGGAGAATAGTTTAGATGAACGAAAGTATGTTATGTACAAAAACTCACGAATATGTGCTTGAACAAGGCGATAAGTATGAAGTTGGTATTACTGCTTACGCAATTGAACAATTAGGAGATATCGTGTTTATTGAACTTCCAGAAGTTGGAACTGAGTTTAATAAAAATGAAGTTTTTGCAACAATAGAATCTGTAAAAGCTGCTTCTGAAATCTATATGCCAATATCAGGAACCGTAGTGGAGGTTAATGAAGCTGTTGTTGACAGCCCGGAATTGATGAATGATGAATCTTATCCTGACAAATGGTTAATTAAGATTGAATCATCAGCAGACCAAGTTGAATTTGCAGATTTGTTAGATTACTCAGATTATAAAGAAGAAGTTGAATAATGAAAAATTTTATAGCACATACTGATACCGTAAGACAAGAAATGCTTAAAGAGATTTCTTGTATGTCACAAGATGATTTGTTTAAACAAATTCCTATTAAATTCAAAGATTTTAATATGGGAAATCCTCTAAGTGAAATGTTGGCTCAAAAAGAAGTAAAAGCTTTAGCCAGAAAGAATGGTACCGAATATTCTTCTTTTCTTGGTGGGGGTGTTTATAACAAGTTTATTCCGGCATGTGTAAATTATATTGCACAAAGGTTTGAATTTTTAACGGCATACACACCGTATCAGCCTGAAATTTCACAAGGAACATTGCAAATTATTTATGAATATCAGACAATGATTTCAAGATTAACAGGCATGGATATTGCAAATGCTTCTATGTATGATGGAGGTTCTGCGTGTGCTGAAGCTATTTTGATGGCACACAGAATTGCAAGAGGTAAAAAAAATAAAGCTCTGGTTTCAAACAAATTAAATCCTGAGTACAAAGAAGTTATTAAAACGTACTGTTGGGCAGGTGAGATTGAGCTTATATGGTTTGATGATTTACCTGAATCTTGTGCGGATTATTGTTGTGTTATGATTCAGAATCCAGATTATTATGGAGAAATATCTGAAATTAATAAGATTGATACAACTTTAATTGTTGTTTCTAATTTAAGTGCCTTATCAATATTAGAGCCTCCAAGCGTGGCTGATATTGTAGTTGGAGATATACAACCTCTCGGTATTGCTATGTCATTTGGTGGTCCGCATGCCGGTTATATGGCTTGCAAAGAAAATTATATGCGACAACTTCCAGGAAGATTGGTAGGCAGAACCGTGGATGCGGATGGTAATACTGCATATACTCTTACTATTCAGACAAGAGAACAGCACATTAAAAGAGAAAAGGCTACAAGTAATATTTGCTCAAATCAATCTTTGGTGGCATTATCTGCAACACTCTATTTGAGTTTGCTCGGAGAAGAAGGTTTTAGGCAAACAGGAATTTTGTCTGCAAATTTAGCTCATTTATTATCTGAAAAGTTGGCTGAAAAAGGGATAAAAACCCTTAACAAAAATTTCTTTAATGAATTTGTGATAGAAGTAAATAATGCAGATGGATTCTTAACGAAACTAAAATCTGTCAACATTTTAGGTGGCACTAAAATTGATGATACTCATATTCTTGTATGTGCAACAGAAATGAATACAGAAGAAGAAATATTAGATTACATTAGCGCTATTTAACAGCATAAGGAGATTATATGGAAAGATTTATCGGCATTATAGGTATCGTAGCAATATTTTTAATTTGCTACGCACTTTCTAATAACCGAAAAGCAATAAATTATAAGACAATAGGAATGGGATTGTTATTACAAGTTTCTTTTGCTGTTTTTATATTTAAAGTTCCTTTAGGACAAAAAATGTTTATGTTGATAGGTGAATTTATACGAAAGATTTTAGATTTTGCGTATGAAGGAGGTTCTTTTGTTTTTGGACCGTTAATGAATAATGGGCGATTAGCAGAACTCTTTGGAAATAATTATAGTATTTTTGCTTTGCAGCTAATTTGTTCAAGCATTTTTATGATGGTTCTTGTAAATATTCTTTACTATTACGGAATTATGCAAAGAATAGTTGCAGTTTTAGGTAAGGCAATGAATAAATTTATGCATGTATCCGGTGCGGAAGCTCTTTCAAACGTCGCAAGTGCTTTTGTTGGTCAAATTGTCGCTCAAATTATGATTAAGCCTTATTTAGAAAAACTCACTCGTTCTGAGTTACTTGCATCTATGGCAGGTTCTATGGCTTGTATTTCAGGTGCAATAATGCCAATTTATATCTCTATGGGGATTCCGGCTCATTATCTGCTAGCATCTTCTGTTATGGCTGCTCCTGGGGCACTTATTTTGGCTAAAATAATTTATCCTGAAACAGGGGAGCCTGAAACAAGAGATAATATTAGAATTTCAAAACGTAGAACTTTTGCGAATGTTTTTGACGGAATTTCAAGTGGGGCTTCTGAGGGTATGAAAGTCGCAATTAATGTTACTGCAATGATTTTAGCTCTTGTAGCATTAGTAGCTTTTATCGATTGGATTTTAGGTTTAACCGGTGGATTCTTGTATAATTACATTCCTGGATGTTCTCATTTTGCATTTTTACCGGATTTATCTTTAAAATTAATCCTAGGTAAAATCTTCTCAATTTTTGCAATTGCATTAGGAGTACCATTGCATGATGCATCTGCTGTTGGTGCTTTGATGGGAACAAAACTTGTTTTAAATGAAATGGTTGCTTATGTTCAACTTTCTCATATTTCAGCAACTCTTGATCCAAAAAGCTTTATGATTGCGAGTTTTGCACTCTGTTCGTTTGGAAACTTTGGTTCAATTGCAATCCAAATAGGTGGGATTGGAGAACTTGCTCCAAATCAACGCAAAAATCTTGCCAGATTAGGCGTAAGAGCACTTATTTGTGGAACATTAAGCTGTTATTTATCAGCAGCAATCGTTGGTGTTTTATTATAAAAAATTATTTACAAGTAATAAATGCGTTAAGGTAATTTATCAATTCATTAAAACTTACGTTGTTAGGATTTTTTAGTCGATTTCTTAGATATTCATCGATTGTAGCTAAAATCTCTAAAAAGGTAGCTTCTGATATATTGTTATCAATATAATCCTCATAAACATTTAAAACGTAAGCGTAAGTATCCTCGCCTTTATGCATTTTTATTTGAATAAATGCACGCTTTATTGATTCTTGTTTAATATTTACATTCAAAATATCGCTATATAATTTCGCAGAGCGCTTAATTCTTGATATTAGAGTATCTTCCGGCATGTACTGCAACATTGTTTCAAAATAATTGACGAATAATTCATATAATCTATCAGTTGAGTATTCTTTAAAATTAAATTTCGTAACAAAGAAATCTTTGAAAAACAATTTTATATCAGCAGATTTCTCATTGTATATTTTTTTTATAGCATCCCATTCGGATTGTATTCCAATATTTTTTAAGTAATTATCAATTAGAGCCAGTTGATTAAGTTCTCTCTTCTCTTTATTTAAAGAATAATAAAGGTCTCTTGATGGAACATTAGCTGTTTCAACCATAGTAACAAAAACTTTGTTAAGCATTTTGAAAATGTTTGCAGCTTGTAATTTTTCATCCTTAATTTGTGACCAAAAATTATGTAATAATTGAAACATTTTTGTTTCTTTTTCTCTGCCGGAAAGGCGTTCGCCAAACAATATTTTGTCATAAATTATTTGTTCATTTTGTGATAATCTTAACTTTGTTTTTGAACCTTCCAATAAATATTTTGTCCGTATAGTCTTAATAGCTGCATCATTTTTTTGACTTGTTTTTTTATAACATTCACATACGGCATGCAACAACAGTGATAAGGAAAGTATTCTGCTTAAACCATCAACAATAGTAAATTGGTCTAGAGTTTTAGATTTAACATAAACAATTCCTAAATCAATTTTTTGAGTAAACTGTTCATCTTCAGTCATTAAATCTAAAAAATTCACAAGTTCATGCGTACACGTTGCATATTCAAGCGTGTATAATTCCTTTGCACTATTCAGAAATTCTAATAAATTTACGACTTCCATTTATTACTCAGTTAAAACAAAGCCACCGGAAGGAACATTTTTAAGCTTGTCCCCTTCAATTTTAGCTCTTAAATTTTTAATGTATTTATAAACATAATCTCGCGGTAGTTCGAGTAAATCTGCTAAATCTTTAGCAAAAACTGTTTTCCCAACATTGTTCAAAAAGTATTCAAAAACTAATTGTTCTCTGTCTGTGAGAGATTTTTTTAATACAATATTGATTTCTGACTGCGCAGAAAGTTCTTCTACTTTATCAAGAACAGTTGCTTCCTTCATTTCTACTGTAGCTTTTGATAATGCTTTTCCAACAATATCTTTTATTTTGCTGGTATTTTGGTTTGACTCAACATCTTTGTCTGAATTGCTAACCAAATTTTTGGTATTTTCTTGTAAATCTTTCTTGTTTATTGAAAACGGAGTATGTGATATTTGTCGTTCACGTTTAAAAGCACGTTCTGCAATAGCAGAAAAACCGTCACTCAAATTGTTGTTTGTGTTAGATGAAGTACCTCTAGACATTACAATATCTACAACATCATTTGTAGGTTTACTTTCTTCCACCGATTTTCCTAATCTTGCTGCAAATTCTTCCAGCGTAATTTTTTCCAAAGAACTTCTCCACTGTCTTATCTCTTCCTTTGTCAAATAATTAGGCATCCAACTTCTCCTATATTAATATGTGATAGTCTAACTCAATTCCCCTTTTGGATTTATTATTTATAATGTATCACAAAATATAAAAAAATGGTTAAAATATTTCGTGATGTAAAGTTTTTTTGCAAACTTTAATATTCTTGCACTATTCTTCCCGGTAGATGATTTTGTTGAATAGTGTAGAGTAACGTTTCCGCACTGGCTTTATTTTTAAATATACCAACTTGTAATGTGTAGTTGTTTGAACCGATGCATTTTACGATTGGATTAAGGCTTGAACCTGTTTCCATAATTATATCTTTTGCAACTTTTGCTTGTTCTGCTGAGGTATATGTGCCAATGAAAACTTTGTAAACAGGATCTACTGCCGGAGTTTTTAAAGCTTCTGCTACAGAATTACTTTCGGATGAAGCAGTTGTTGCTAGTTTATTTAAACTGGTATCTGTTCGTTCGTCTTTTTGAACATCTTCTGCTTTTTTCATAAGCTCAGAAAAATTTCTACCCTGATCCTCATCTTGAATCATTGCAAGACGACCATCTACAATTTTTTTCATTTCATCAGAATTGTCCATTTCTGACTCTTGTTTATAATCACCAATTGAAACATCAACCGATGGCGAAAATGATTTAATCACAAAAGTAAAAAACAATAACATACAAAAGAAAGAAATTACGAACAATTTCCAGAGTGCAAAATCTTTTGTAGCATTTTGTTTCATATATTTTTTGTAAGTACGAGCTGCCATAACTTATACCCCACGAACCTTTGTCCCTGCTAAAATAATGTCTTCGATTTCTTCGGAATATCTTTTCATTACCTCTAATGCAAATCCTTTGATATCAGATATTCCCAATTCACTTTGCAAACCGGAAGCTTTTACCGGAGCACCTTCAGAAATAATATTCAAACCTGTATGAATAAGAACAGACGTTACTGACTTTGTAGCAATTGAAACAGATAATTTCTTTCCGTCAATCATTAAATCATCTCCATTACGAACTACAAAAATCCCGTGTTCTTCCAATAACTCTTTAATAATACAAATAAGCAATCTTTGTCTAAATACACCTTCTGTTAGCCCAACTCCAAATTGTTCAGAAATAAAGCTTAACATATATTTGCTATAAATAGGCTCATTATTTATAACATCTTCAATATCAACCATTTCTGTAAGCTTAACTTCACATTCTCCGATAAATGCAACAATTGCATCTCCTTGGATTTTATAATTCTTGTAAATCCAATGAGGAGCCAATTGCGAACCAATGTATTTAACCTCTTCTTCAATAAATTTAGTTTTCATCATCGTTAAACAATATATTAATATACCTTTCACAGTTATTGGCTTTTAAAGCCTTTTTTAAATAATGGCATGATTCACATTTCCCGCAATGTTTTTCCCCTGAATTATAGCAACTCCTTACATATTCGAGCGGAACGGAATCTCTAATCGCAATTTTAACTATATCATCCTTAGTATAATTAATCAAGGGGGCTATAACAACGGGTTTAACGAGAGTTGAAGTTTCAAAGCATTTTGAAATTTGAGCTCTAAACTCTTCTGTGTTATCAGGAAATGTTGAGCCTTCTTCTTTGTTTGCACCGTAAAGAATGTAATTATATCCAAAAGAATCACAAAAACTCGCAGCTATATTTAAAAATAAGCCATTTCGATTTGGAATCCATACAGCTTCAGCACTATTTTTTGTTTCAAATCCTTCTTGTGGGATTTCTTTGTCAGCAACAAGGCTTGTTTTTGTAATTTCTTTTAGCCAATCAAGCTTTATTATTTTATGTTGAATATTATAGTACTGGCATATTTTAGAAGAAGCTTCAATTTCATTTTTTACGGATTTTTGTCCATAATCAAAAGTTAATGCCAATTCAACATTATAATCTGTGTGTTTTTTTGAATAGGCGAATGCAACAACTGAGTCCAAGCCTCCAGATAGAAGTATTATTGATTTATTCAATTTCATCTCCTTCTTCGTATTCGGCAATCAGTTCTTGAGCTTCTTGTTTTAAGTAGTTGGAATAAATAGGTAATTCAACAACTTCATCCAAAACATCTCTTCCAATGAGGTTATATAGTGCAATAAGAGCATTTTTCTTAACTTCATCATCTTCATCTTGTAGACAAGGTTTGATAAGGTTAATTGAATTTTCATCTTCACTGTTCATAATAGCTTCAATAGCATTTATTCTTACCATTGGAGAAGAATCCATTAGAGAATTTTTAAGTGCTTTCATTACTTTTTGATTATTAAAATTAAGCTTGCCAAGAGCTTCTACAATTTTTTCTTTCAAAAACGTGAATTTCCCGATAAATCCTTGTTTTGCTTCCAGTATTGAAACAAGAGGATCGATTGCACTTGTATCTCCCAGCAATCCCAGTGCAAATGTTGCAGATTCTTTTAAATAAACTGATTTTTCTTCTTCGTCTTCAACCACATCAATAAGAGGTTTTACTGCATATTTGTCGCCAATTCTGCCTAAAGCATCCGCACAAGCGAGTCTAACTTTGTAATGTTCATTTTTGTTATTTAAGCAATCAAGTAGTGTTACAACTGTTGAATTATCTTTGTAATTAGCAATGGCTTTTGCACACATTGTTCGAACATTTATAAGGCTTTCTTCTTCATCTTCAGTTTTAAGTTGTAACATTTCCAAAAGAATTGCCAAAGTTGAAGATGCTCTGTGTGCATCAGTTAATTTTATTATTTGCACCAAAATTTCGGGTTCTTCTATATTTAAAAGACAATAATTATATATGCTTACAAGTTCTGCTGAATCATAAAATTCTTCTAAATTTGATATATTTTTAACGACAAGCGATGCCGGAGCTACCCCAACCCCGCAATCAATAAGTATAGATTTGTAGTCTAATGCTTCTCTTTCCACAAACTTACAATACAATAAAATACTGTTTTAATCAATTAATTGAGCTTATTTATTAATGTTATCAAAATAATATTAACAATTCTTAATATATGAAGATAAAAAAGGCAATTTTTTAAACATCAAAAACTTTATATATATATAAATAAGTAATTTTTATAAGGAGTTTCTTAATGAACGAACAAGAATTGAATGCTACTATGTCAGTTATTGCAGATCCAATCAATAATGTATATAAGCTTGATTCAAGAAAAGACATTGAAGAAATTCAAAGAATTTGTAGAATATTTGCGATTTCTGAAAAACAAGGTAACAAGCATAAAATGTTGTCTATTAAAAATTTAGCAACATTTCGACTTGTTTTGAGTAATAATTAATATTAGATAAAGGAAAATAGAAGAAAAAGACTTGCTGATTAAGAGCAAGTCTTTTTCTTTACTTAGATAATCTTGGTCCAATCACTTTCTCAATTAGAACGTGTTCTACAAATTTGTCAATGGGATTTATTGCTAATCCCAATGCAATAAATCCTCCAAGGGTTTTTATAGCTTTTCCTTTTAATGTTTTTTTATTTAAATTTGAAATTAGTGCGCTTTTGACTGCAACATTTTTGGTTTGTCCATTTTTTAAAGCAACTTCATAATTTGAATACAATTTCTCATTTATAAAAGTATCAGAAGGATTTAAAAGTGATTTTCTTGACTGAATTAAATTAGTAATTGTTTCTATTGCGAATTTATCCAAATTCTCTTTTGTATTAACTTTGAATTTTTTGAATACGTTATGCATTAAAGGGCGTGTTGCAATTTTTTTTGATTTATTAGAGTTAAAATGATTATCAACAATATCAAGAAATTTTTGTGTACAATCATTGTCATTATCACGGTAAGCTCGCATATTTCCATCGGCAACGAATTTCTTTGCTAAGGATATAATTTGTTCTTTAGCATTAAAAGTGATTTTATCCTTTGTAGACATCCCAAATAGAGAAAAGAGATTTTGTCCTCCTTTTACAGCCACGACCGGTAACAAAACACTTGCCAAACCCTGAAAACAAGCTTGTTGTAGGCAACGTTTTGAGTCTGGGCTATATTCCGTTTTATCATTTTTGTATTTATCATAAACATCAGCACCAATATATAAAAGTGCCGGAGCCCATGTAAGAGTTGCATAATCACCAATAACAGGTCGAAGAGCTTCTCCGACTTCATTGGTAAAAGCAGCCCCTCGAAGAGGCCAATGCATTAACGGATCTGTATACTGTCCTGTTGTAGGATCTTTTGTTTTTTTGTCGGCACAAAATGCCCTTGAGTAAGTGTTTATATTTGTTCGCATCTAGTGTAATCTTTTCTCGTAAATCGGCTTCAATATATATGATAACATATAAATATCGATATACAAGAAATCTTTACACTTATATTAATACACCGGAATATCGATTGGATTTACCAATTTTACATTTATAATATCTCCGGTATTTATGTAAACATCTTGCCCTTTTCTAAACATATCAGCTACACTATTACCAATAAAATAGCCTGCCCCGCCAAAGAATCCTCCAACTGCACACAATGGAGCTGTTAAGTATTGAATTCCCGGAGCAGATTCTCCGGCTTTCATTCCATATTCAGTCGCATTTTTAGTCATACTAGCAGCTTTTTCATAATTGTTTTTTACGGCTTCTCCGTAACCAAGATTTTTATAAAGTCCGCCATCATAATAGATATTATCGAATTTTGCAACAGCCATGTCTAATGGTACTTGACGTCCTGTTGGTGTTACTACGTGGTCAAAATCCAGATACAACTTAGCTCCTCTAGAAAAACATTTTGCTGTTTTTACTTCATTGATACTACCTCTAACAACAGTTCCTGCTGGCAATACAACATTTGAACCAGCAGTTTGTTCGTTTAAAATTGTTGCGACAAAAGAATCTCCCATGCTACCTGAAAAAGTACTTACCGGTTGTAAAAATTCTAACTGAAAAGTTGTACCGGCAGGAATTCTTTTCGTTTTTGCTGTTGCATTAAAAGGTCCTGCAAAAACCGTTGTCAAAGTAAAACAGAAGGCAATTGCCAACATAATTATTCTTATATTTTTCATAGAATCTCTCCTCCAAATTTAACATCAGTATAACACCCGATTAAGCAAAATGCAATTATTCCTCAAAGCTTTTAAAATCCACTTTTTTCGGGATTCTTTTTATAAGTTCTGATGCAACAATTGCTGTAATTGGGACACAAACAACAATTGCGCAACTTCCTATTATTGCTGATGAAATTTCTGTTACAACTTGATTTAAATTAATAAACTTTTGTAAATCAATATTTGAAGCCAGCAAAACAAGTGGCAACGATGTTCCTAAATATACCAGTATTAACGTGTTTGCCATTGTTCCTATAACATCTCTGCCCACATTCATGCCGGAAATAAAAAGCTCTTTAACCGATTTGCTGTTATCAATTGAATATATTTCATTAATTGTACTAGCAATAGACATTCCAACATCCATAACAGCTCCTAATGTTGCAAGAACCATTGTTGAAACTGTTATTGACACAAAACTAAGTTCCGGATGCGCTGAATACAAAAAAATCGAATTTTCATTACTAAAGCCTGTCAGATGAGCAAATTTCACGGTCGCTAATGACATTAAACCTGCAACAACAAGGCTTAATGTACAACCAATTGTTGCAGCAGTACTTTTTCGATTGAACCCACCAACCAAATACATTGTAATTGCAGTCGAAATAAGGGATATTAGAATAGTTGTCACAATGGGATTGCAACCGGCAAGAATCATAGGAGTCAGTAAATTTATTATTAAAACACAGGTGACTACGATTGAAACCAAGCTAAAGATTCCCCTTTTTCGTCCAACATAGACTAATAATCCGCAAAAAATCATCGAAAGCCATATTAATACTGGAGAACGTTGAATATCTTCCACTGAGAAATCAAGATCCCCATCATTTTCTTCAGCATGTAAAATTACTTTCATGCCTTTTTTTAGATTGATATCATAATAGGGATTTCCGGTTAGTATATTATCAATTTGTATATAATTACCTTTAAAATCTCCCTTGAGTAGTTTTATATCGGCTATTTGCTTAACCTGTGCGACCTCATTTTCCATGTCTGCATATTCAACATTCTGAACAACTCCAAGTTGTGATGGCAAAATATTAGGTTCATCCGCAAAGCTTGTGCTAAATGATATAAAAAATAGAAATATAAAGACTAAAATTTTTTTCATACACAAATCCTAAAATTCAAATAAAGATTTTTGCTCGGAAGGTTGTTTTAAACCCAAATGACGATAGCCTTCCGGAGAAACTTTTCTTCCTCGTGGAGTTCTTTGTAAAAAACCAGCTTGCAAAAGATACGGTTCACAAACATCTTCTATCGTTCGAACATCTTCACTTAACGCTGCAGCAATTGTTTCCACTCCAACCGGACCTCCATCATATTTTTCAATGATTAGGTTCAACAAAGCTCTATCCGTTGTATCTAAACCAAATTTATCAATTTTAAGTATATCCAAAGATTCGTTTGCAACTCTTTCATCAATAATACCGTCATACTTAACCAGAGCAAAGTCTGCTACACGTTTTACTAATCTGTTTGCAATTCGAGGTGTTCCTCTTGAACGAGTTGCAATAGCTTTTGAACCTTCTTTTGTAATTTCAATTTCAAGAATTTTTGCAGTTCTTTCTACTACAAGAGAAAGTTCTTCTATTGTGTAGAATTCCAGCCTGTGTATCATTCCGAATCTGTCACGCAAAGGACTGGATAAATCACCGGCTTTCGTTGTTGCACCGATTAATGTGAATTTTGGAATAGGTACTCTTAGGGTCTTTGCAGTTTGACTTTTTCCTGTTGTCATATCAAGCGTAAAGTCTTCCATTGCAGGATAAAGGATTTCTTCTGCCACTTTATTAAGACGATGAATTTCATCAATAAATAAGATTTCTCCACCTTTTAGTGACATCAATATCCCAATAATGTCACGTGGTCTTTCCAACGCTGGAGCTGATGTAATTCGAATTTCCACTCCCATTTGAGATGCTATAACTCCTGCTATAGTTGTTTTTCCAAGTCCAGGAGGTCCATAAAACAGCATGTGGTCAAGTGGTTTTTCCCGCATACGAGCAGCTTCCAGTGTAACTTTAAGAGTTTCTTTTAATTCACTTTGCCCGATATAACTATCAAAATCTTTTGGTCTAATTGAGTTTTCAAAAGTTTTGTCGTACTCAATTGCTTCAGACTTAATATTCGGATTTTTTATATTTGCTTGTTTGAAAGTTTTATCATTATCTGAAATTATTGCCATAAAGACATGATAGCATGAAAGATTTCTTATGATGATTTTCTTTATTAATACGATATAAAACATCTGCAATGATTGTAAATCTTGAGTTTTACCCGCTTCTTTGAATTGTAACTAATTGTTAAATATTTTTAAGAAAAAGAGCAAATTATTTTATTTACGATTTTTTAATTGTATGATTAGAAATACACAAAAAGGTCGAAATTATGGTTATTGAATTTAATTTAACGAATTGTAACAAAAAGGCAATTTTTGAAAACAAAATGTTTTTATATAAGTACATAGGAAATAGAGGATTCATATTTATGAGAAAAATCGTAAAAAAACTATCAGCAATCGCTTTATGTACAGTATTCACAGCAATGCAAGTCTCTGCTACAACGATTATGACAGGCGACACAGGGCTTGGTCAAGGTAATGGCGGAGCAGTAATTAACGGTGCAACCGGTGGATACGTTGGAACTGATTTGGGCGACAATTCAGCGACTCTTAATTTTAATGGAAATTCACATGTTAACTGGGATAGATTAAATGTTGATAAAGGCGAAAACTTAAACTTTAATGCTGTTGACGGTGCTAGCGGTTTAACAATTGTTAACACTGTAAATAACGGAATGACTAATGTATATGGTACAATTTCTTCAAATCAAGGAATTGCCAAATTGATAATTTCAAACCCAAATGGTATGTTATTTGATGGTGCAACTTTCACAACAGCTGGAGATTTGCAACTTACAACTCAAGCTTTATCAGTAAATTATTTAAATGGTAATTTAGATATTAAAGGTTTAGATCAAGCTGCTACAGGTGACATTATTATTAAAGATGGTGAAAACTTTAAGTCAAATTTCTCTATTGGCGGGGAATTTAATATTATAGCTCCATCTATTAAAATTATTGGCGGTTATATTGGTGCTAATAAAGGGTTAAATCTTATAACAAAAGACGGTCAAAACTTCTTAGTTTGTCCAACCACAAGTAATGACTTTAATCATAAAGCTGTTAGATTAGAAGCTGTTGATATTCAAGGCAATGTATACATCTTATCAGGAGAAGACGTTGTTACTATTGCTAATGGTGGTAAAATTGATGGAGATTTAACTATTGTCTCTGATGGTAACATTGGTATGAATTATGTAAATACCGGAAAAACATTTGAAGTTACTGGAGACTTAGATGCAACAGCAGATGGTGCAGCAAATGTTATTAGAAATGCAAAAGTTGGCGGAAACCTTACAATGTCTAATGCCGGTGGTTTTGTAGAAATCGGTAATGTAGATGTTAAAGGGGATGCTCAATTAACAACAACTGTGAAATCAAACCCTAATTATAAACACTTTGTTCACGTAATTGGTGATACAAAAGTCGGTGGAGATTTAAAAATTGATTCAGTTCATAACATCCACATCGGTGGTTATGATGAAGATTTGAAAACACTTGCTAAAGGTAGCTTGAATGTTGGCGGGAAATTGGATGCACATGCTCATGATGGAAGCGTTGCAGTTACAATTGATACAACTGCTGACAAAGTTGCATTAACTTCTGATAACTTGAATATTGTTACAGATGGAAAAGCTCTTATTACAGCAAAAGAATATGAATTTGCAGCTAAGCATTATATTGGTGGTCTTCAAGATACAAATTATCTTATTAATACTGTAATGGAAGGCTATACTCCAATCGGTCAATATATTGAAGGCGAAAGAGGTTTTGTAAATATTGCCGGCGGTGATGTAACAAAATTGCAACAAGATAATTCAAGCTTTGCTTTTATAAAATCAAATGGAGATATGAACATTGATAATGTAAATGCAGGAAAGGTTTACTTGACTTCAAACAAAGATATTGTAATCAAAGACAATGTAAAAGCTGATACAATTAAAGTCGGTGGTGAAACAAGAAACTTGACAGTAAAACTTCCTAACAGAGATTACAAATTAAAATACACAAATATTAAAGATACGGAAGTAATCACTGTTGATGGAGATACTGAAATTACATACGAAATGGCTAATGGCGAAAATGGCTGGAATAAAGGTACTCAAACATCTGAAAACACATATCTTGTAGTTCCAGGTGAAGACCCACAACCACCAGTAGATCCAGATCCACAGCCACCGGTTGATCCAGATCCGCAACCACCAGTTAATCCGGATCCTACAATTGATGATGCAGAAAAGATTTTGAATAACTTAAATAGAGACGAAGTTTCTTCTGCAATCGATCAACAACAAGTAATGATTCCGGTAGCATTCGCAGCAGATTTAGATGATGAAATCGATACTGGTGTTCGCAAAAACGTTGATGGTTCAGTAACAGTAGTCAGACCATTTACACCAAATAAATAGAAATAGAAAGTAAAATAAGAATAAAAAAAAGCTCGAATTTTTAAATTCGAGCTTTTTTTATTCTTTTGTTAAAAACAATCTTTATGTGCTAAAATACTCTTATGGATATTTTAAGAAAGTTGTTGAAAAAAATTCGTGCAATAGATAAGAAAAAACGTGCTTATCTGTTGAGTGTATTGGCGATTATTTTTGTAATGTCTTGGGCTTTTATTTCTGCAGGTGTTATAACTGCAAACTTTAACAGAACACAGGTTAAAGGTGGAGCTGACGAACAAAAAGTTGATGCAATTGGTGTCATTATAACGGAAACAAAACAAGGTTCTAAACATTTTGAAATATATGGCGAATCAGGAAGCTACAGTAATGACCATAGTATTGCTACCCTGAATAATGTTGTTGGGAATTTTTACAAAGATGGTGAAGTTGCGATGAGTTTTCAATCTTCCAAAGGTTCTTATAATGAGAAAGCCGGTACAATAACTTTGTATGATAATACTTATATTGTATTGAAAGATGAAACTTCTCTCAAAACAGATAAGCTTGTCTGGTCAGGTTCTGATGAAGATGTTATTGCGGAAGGTAATGTAAAGATTAAAAAAAGTAATGATATGCAGGCTATTGCAGATAAGTGTATAATTGGAGCCGGTTATGAAAAAATAAAAATAATCGGAAAAACAAAGACTGAAATATACGGAAAGGGTAAATAATGAAAAAGTTATTAATAATTTCTCTCTTAATACTATCAAGTCTGGCAGTTTTTGCTTCAGATTTAATTATTGAGTCTAAAACGCAAACTTTTTCAAATAAAGAAAAGAAAATTAAGCTTGATGGCGGAGTAAAGGTTAAAATGGACAATCTAACTGTAGAAAGCCCTCGAGCAGAGGTATCTGTAAGACGTGGTAATAAACTTGATACAGCTACTTTCTATGATAAACCTTATGCGTTTGAAATTAATGCAAATAAAAAAAGAGAAGTTAAGGCTAATATTTTGCAAGTTTCTTTGATTAATAAAGTTGTACGTGCGGAAGGTGAAACCCAATCTATTATTACAGAAGGTAATACTCCGATTGTAGTTATTAATGCTAATGAACAAGAATATGATACAAAAAGCAATGTAATGGTTGCAAACGGACAGGTTACAATGAAATATAAAGATATTGAAAGCTGGTCTGATAAAGCTGTTATTATAGCTGATCCAAAGGGCGGATTAAAGAAACTTGATTTAATTGGTAATGCAAAAGTTAAACAGGCTCAAAATATTTCAGAAGGACATCATTTTGTTTATAATCCTATAACAGAAGAAATGAGTGTTAGTGGAAATACAAAAACTGTTGCAATTACAGATGATGGGAAAAAATTAACAATTCATTCGGACTACCAGCAATATAATAAACCACAAAACTCTTATATAGGGAATGGTCATGTAAAAATTTGGTTTGATGAATATTATGCTCAAGGTCCAAAAGTTTCAGTATTCCCAGATACAACAACCGGTAAGCTTAATGAAGTATATTTTGTTGGGCGTTCTAAGATTGTTCAAGAGGATAAAGACATTATTGCAGATAAAATCAAATTAACTCTTGATCCAAAAGATTTTCAAGCAGAAGGGAATGTAAGAACTGTTATTCGAAATATTGACACAAAGGAAGAAGACTTATAATAAGCGGGATGTGTCCCGTTCAAAGGTTGAAAAATAAGGTAGTATATAATTGGTAGCTTGTTCCAAAGGGACACTTGGAACTTCAATGTAGAGTTAGTAGATAAGAGGTATGTGTCCCGCCCAAAGGTTGAAAAAAGTAGTTTGTTCAAGAGGAGCACTTGAAATAAAGCTTAAAAGATAGTAATGATAAAAGGTTGAAAAATATGTCAGAAAAAATTGATAAAGCAATGAGCTTGTTTAAAGAAGGAAAATATAAAGAATGTATTGATTCATTTCATTCTGTGTTGGAAACTGAACCTGATAATGCGGATGTTTATAATAATCTAGGGGTTGCATATTCTTGCGCAGGAGATAGAGAGCATGCTGAGAGTTATTTTGTAAAAGCGATAGAATTGGATTCTCAACTAGCTCAGGCTTATATAAATCTTTCTGATTTGTATTATAAAGCCGGAGATTTGGCATCAGCTGTTGGCACCTTGCAAAGAGGAAGCTATGAATTGCAAGATAATCTTGCGATAGCACACTTGCTGGCAAGAGTTTATATAGATGATCAAAGATGGGAAGATGCTATTGAAGAATTAGAACGAGTTTTGGATGGTGAGCCTGAAAACTATGATGCGTATTATGATTTGGGTCACGTATGCTTTGAACTTGGTGATTACGAAGCTGCTATTTCTAATTTTGAAAACGTACTTGAATATAGACAAGATAGTGAATTGCTTTATTATTCTTTAGCGCAAGCTTATGAGGCTAATAATGAAATAGATAAAGCTATTTCAAACTATTTAAAATCGATTGCTGTTAATGATAAGTTTACATTGGCATATAAAAAAGTCGGGATTTTGTTTATGGCAAGAAATGATTTTGAAGATGCTATTGAGTATTTTGAGGAATATGCTAATTTTGATATTCCACAACAAGAAAAAGATAGTGTTAATAAGTTAATTGAACGAATTCGTGCAAAACAGTAACGTTTCCGATTTTAATCAATATCCAAACTAACTTGTTGTCTATCTAATGTAGGGTTATAAAATTTAGTTTAATTATTTATCTTATGAGTAATAACTTATGAGGTAAAAACTATGAAACAAATAATTTCTGAAAAAAGCTCCGAAAAAGTTGCAAAATTTTTGAAAAAGAATTCTTTACATAAACGTGATTTTGCAGAAATGATAGGTGTAACACTTTCTTATGTTTACAATTTGATTGATGAAACGGTTCCTTTTTCAACCAGAGGAACGACGATTGAACGAATTGCAACTGTTATGGATGTGAATCCGGAAGAATTCAAAGAATACAGAATTCCTCAAGAACCTATTTTGATTGATGAATCAGTTGAAACAATAAAAGATTATATTAAAGAAAACGGATTGACAGTAGTGTCATTTTTGAAATCGTTTCCACGTAAAAAAAGAATTGATATTGTAGATATTTTACGAGGTGCCATGCCAATTCCAATAGATTATAAAGAACTCAAATTAATAGGTAAAACTTTGAACATGCCGGAACAAGAAATTTATACAATGTGGGAAACTCGTCTTAAACAAGTCATGGAATCCGCAGGCATGAACATATATTCAAACTCTGAATTGATAAATTCAATGTTTGAATGCGCAAAGAAATATCTTCTGAAATAAGTTAATCTTTAATTTGAAAAATGCATTTAACGCAATGAGCCTTTGGCTGCAAAATTAAATTGTCTTCAATATCATACATTCTTGCAATGCGTGTAACTAAAGGCTCTCCGCACATAGGACATTTGAGATTTGTTTCTCTGTTAAGAATTTTTTGTTTCAAAGAATCAATAATTTCATCAGAAACAATTTCAAACTCATATTCACGTTCATATTTTTTTATCTCAGAAGGAGAACATTTTAATGCACGAGCCAATTTTTGTCGAATTGTAACCGGTAAAAATAGTTCTCGTCCTGATTCAATATCTTCCAATATTTCAAGAGAAATTGCTGCTCTGTCTGCCAATCCATAAACAGAATAACCGGCTTTCTCTCTTTTTGATTGAATAAATTCTGCTAAACTTGTCATAATATATTTATACTATAAATATAAAAAATTTTTTTATAAAATAATTTGAAATTTTTTTTTGTTTTTGTTAAACTTAATTGCGTGTGGAGTATTCTTTTTTCTAGGGTTATGAATGTTTCAACATTGTAAATAATTGTAAACTACATGTCCTTAAAATAGCAAAAAGTTTTTTATTCACTACTTATAATCAATAGTTACCGGTGGGGTTCGTATGATAAAAGCAATTAATTTGGCTAAGAATAGTGTAGATTTTAAGTCAAAACAGCCTAATAAAAAAGATAAGGCTAATGACCAATCTGATCTTTTACCAAATACTATAGGTACTAAAGTTAAGCAATCTACGCAAAAAACTATGAGTGCTTTTGTGGATTATCCGATTAAAGGTTTACAAGGGGATGTAAATTCAAATTTCTATGAATTTTTAACAATGGGGATTGTACCATATTTAGCCGGTAGTGCTATGTTTATGGTTGTTTTTAATGCTCTTAATCTTGGGAAATTCTTAGGTGCAAAAGATGCTAAAGCAGCATCAAAGCTTGGCAAAAAAATGGCAATGGGTGTCGTTTTATATGGTGCAATGAAAACTTTTACAAAACCTCTAGCCACAGTTCCTGTAAAACTTGCAACGGGTGTTGATACAGAAATGCCTTATGAAAATAAGGTATCTAATTTACCTAAAGGAACCGGTGAAGATGCCAATGTTGATGTCGTATGGCAACAAAGAAAAGTATATGATAGTAAAGAATTTTTCAGAAAAGATTTACTTAAACGAGAGTATTATGATAATGTAGCTAAAAAATTAGGTTTAGGAGAAAACTTAAACGATTCAATATCAGAATCTACACCAATAATTCAGAATATCGTTGCAACAACAAATCTTGCTAAAATTATTTCGTCTTATTGCTGGGCAGCAGTTGGGGTTGGACTTGCGGTGCAGGATTGTTGGACTGATTTCTTTGATAAAATTTCAAATAGCAAATATTCACATTCTGCTAAGGATGGTGCTTTGACAAGATTTGCTAAAAATTGTTGGAATATACCAAAAGATTTTTGTAAGACATTTGTCAAATCTTGGAAAGAACTTTGGATTGGTTCACCTGATACAAAAGGATTTATGAAACATTCAGGAAAAGCTCTTGTTGGATTTGCGGCTCTTACAACAACCGTTTTAACTGCAAATGCAATTCTTAGAGCTAAAAACATGGCAAAAAATAAAAATTTACAAACAATAGATAAAACAAAAGAAAGTACGGTGATTTAGGTATGGCAATGAATACAGTTCAATTAAATATGAATACCCAAATACAACCTTCAAGAAAAGAAAAGAAGGTAGTAAAACCGTATTTGGAAGCACAAGAAGTTGTAAAAACAGAAAATAATGTTCATCCGTTGCCTCCACAAGGTCATTTGATACATGATAATGTTGGCAATAGCGTTAAATATTTCTTTAAAGACATCGGTTATGACATGAAATCATTAAAAAATGGTTTTAATGGTACAGCTAATGACCACCAATTAGGTAGACATAATGACGTTGGAATATCTCTTGCGGGAATTTTGATTGCTACTTATTTGGCATCTCAAACAGCGAACCCTCGAGCACGAGTTATGGAATATGTCGGACTTGGTGCATTTTTAACTGCGATGTCAATTTATCCAAAAATTGCTATCAATACTCCTGCAAAATTACTACATGGGTATGATATTGATAAAGAATTTATTGACGATCAAGGACGTAAAAAATCCGTAATGCAAGATTCAAACTATGTTCCTTATGATATGTATCTTGGTGATGTTCCTGATGAAGATATGGCATTAATCGGAGATAGAATGGGGATTCCTCGTGATATCAAAAATAGAAATGATGTTATTCGTGAGCAAATGAGAAAAATAGCAACACAAAGTAACACATTATGGATGCTTACAGCAGGAGTTACACCGGCATTGGCGGCATTACTTTGTTGTGGTATTGAAAATTATGTTGCTGGTCCGCTTTTGGAAAAAGCAGGAATTCAAAAATATAGTGCAGCTGTTGAAAAAGCTTTGAAACAAACTCAAGAAATGCCGATAGATGTTGCCTCAATCAAATCAAATCAATTAAGTTCAAATGTCGAAAAATTATTGATGAACTTTAAAGGCGAAGAACTTCCGAAAGAAGAATTTGAAAAATTGGTAAATCTTGTTACAGAAAATATGTATGAAAATACAAGAGAAGGCGTAAGAGAAGATTTAGCAAAAATTTTAGGTACATCTGCCGGCGGTGGTTCTGAATCTGTTGTTATCACTAATGAAACAATTTCAGAAATGATTAATTCAGCAAAAAATTCAATTTCAAAATCGAATAAAGAGTCTTTGGAAAAAGTTCTTGTTCCTACAAAAGAAGAAATTGAATCAATTATAAAACGCTATGTACAGGCGGATGCTGATTTTGGAAAAGGTGCAACAGCAAAACTTGAAAATGTTGCAGATATTAAAGCAGAATTAAAAAATCTTATTAATTCCAAAATGCAAAATGTAAGAGGGGTTCCAGAAGAATTTTTGAATTCTCAAAGAAATAATATTCTTGAAAATATCTCAAGTTCTCTAAAAGCTCAAAAATCATCTTTTGTTTCAGATGAAAGCATTAAGCAAATAGTTGATTTTGCTAAAGTAATGGGAGAATTTAAGGATAATCAAAAATTGCTCACAGAATGCAAGAATTTTAATTTTGAATACATAAATGAAACAATTCTCGCACGTTCGTATGAAAAATTTGAAAAAACTCTCCTAAATGAACTCGGAATTAAGTTCAGCGAATTGAAGAAAATGAGAGAGTCTGAACAATTTACAAAAGAAATTCTTGATAAGAAATTTACAGAAATTGCTAAAGATGATACTCGTTATAAAAAAGCTTTGGAAAAATTGGGTAAAGTTGTTTCAGATATGGAGGTTAAACTCCATGGAAAAGGCGATTCTAATTCTAAAGTTTTAGATTTAATAACTGCTATTGAAAACAATTATAATAATACCGCAAAACGACTTGATGAAATCGGAAAATTTAAAACTACTATTAATAGATTAGTAAAAGAAGATATTAAAACATTGAGTCCGTCTATTGATAAAATGTCGTTTGAAAAGGCTACCGGTTCTATAGGAAAAGAACTTTCCGGAAGAGAAAAAGTCTTTGATTTCATAGATGGTATTGTTAAAAATAAATATCCGAAAGATTTTAAGTGGTATGAATTAGAAGGTTTGTCTAAAGAAAACGCAGATGCTATAAGAAAAGCGTACGCTGGTAAAGATATTGAAATAAGCAGAATATTTGAACGTTATAATGGGGCAAATATATCTAAAAAAGACGCAAAGATTATACGAGAAGCTTACGTTAAATATAGCTCAAATGGTTTAGGTTCTTCTAAAAATCTTGAAATTGGCAGAATTCTTGAACGTTATCAAGGTGCAAAAAATTCTTTCAACAGAATTATTCACACATTTGATGTATATAAAAGAGCTTTGACTCCGGAATCATTCGCTGAAAATTTGGCTGGCAAAAATAAAGATGCTGTGAACAAAGTAATAGAATTCGGCAAAGAAGCTTTGTTAAATGCATCTTCTTCTGAACATAACATGAAGCTAAATACAGTCAACAACCCGACATTCTACAAAGATGTCATGAGTTCAGTATGGGCGAATGCGTCCGGTGAAGTTTATGAATCAACTAAGGCTAGAGGGTTGATTACTGATTCAACAAAAGAAGCTTTAGGTAAATATAACAATGTTGAAAGTGGTAATGTCTTGGACAGATTCCAATATTATATTTCAAGATTTAGAAATATTGTTTCTAATAGTGATATTGACTTTACAAAACCAAGACATATTTTAGACTCTAATATTAGGTCACAATATACGCAAGCCGAACGAACTCGTATGGCATTTTTCAATTTGATAGGACAAACTCCGGTTGATATGGCAAAAAATGCAGCAAAAGCACGTTACTCTGCTCAAAAATGGGTACGTATGATAGCTGGCATTACAGGTGGTGTATTTGGTATTGCATTGGTTTCACAATTATTCTTTGGAAAATTAAAAAATCCACATAATTTACAAAAGCAGGTAAAAGATGATACAAGTAAGTAATATTTTATTAAACAAAATATCCCCTCTCAGAAGTTCTTATACTCCTGCGTTTAGAGCGGATGAAAAAAATGAAAATAAAAGTTATAGTGAACAATTGTTAATGAATTATTTGCAAAGTTCTGCAGTTGCAAATTCGCCTGCTGTAAAAAAGGTCGAAAAAACAGAACCTGTGCAAACAGTTTATAAAAATGACTTGCGTTCAATGATTCAAAATAATGAATCTGTAATGCTTGCAATTGCTCCAAGAATATTTAATGCAGTTGATGAAAATGGAGATGAAAAAATTACACTTGCCGACGGAGAAAAACCTGGAACATTGTTAAGTGCAATTGATAGACTTGATGAACTTAAAGATGATGGATTTAATACTATACACATTTTACCTATTCATCCACCTGGATTAAAAAATGCAATGGGAACTGCAGGTTCATTGTATTCACCTGCAAGATTCCTAGAAAAAGATGGAAGTTTAGCTATAGACCCTGTTATTATTGAAAAAGATGATCCAAGATCTCCGACAGAGCAATTCAAAGCTTTTATTGATGAATGTCACAAACGTGATATAAAGGTAATGTTGGATTTACCAAGTTGTGCTTCTGTATCTTGGTTTGAACAAGAACCTGAACTCATGGCATTTGGTAGAAATGGTGAAGAAAAGACTCCTCAAGGTTGGGCTGATATCAGAATGTTTGATCCTTGGGATGATGAAACAGAAAGAACTTTAAATCCTAAACTTTTAGAATTGCATAAACAATATGTTGATGCTTGTATTGATTTAGGGATTGATGGTATTCGTGCTGACGTAGCAAGAGCTAAACCACCTGAATTTTGGGATATTTTGATTCCATATTCACACCAAAAGGATCCGGAATTTGCGTGGCTTGCAGAATCATATACTTATGAATGCGCATCTCCACAAGTAAATATGCCTTATGATAGACCGGAAGATTCATTAAGAGCAGGTTTTGATGAATACTATGGACAATACCATATTTTCCATGAATGGGATAGTAATGCTACTTTATGTGATTATATTAAATTAAATTTGGATATGTCTCATAGATTACCAGCCGGAAAAACTTGTATTGGTTCGTTTATGACTCACGATGATACTTCCTCAATGACTCATGGTGGCGAAAATTATTGCAATTTAACAACAGTTATCCAATCTACAATTCCGATGTGTAATCCATATTTTGTAGATGGATTCCAATCTGGTGATTATTATGATTATAATTACTCACACAAAGATAATAGTGAAACCGTTACATATAAAGTAATGAGCACCAAAAATAATGATACAGAATGTGTTGTTCCATTAGAAAAGAATAGTGATTATTATGATTACCAATATTCTCCTAAAGATGAAGAGGATGATGTTATTCGTGCATCATATTATGAAATGGATCACCACGCATTCAAGCTTGATATCTTTAATCTTTCAAGGAAACCGGGAGGAAATTCTCCTGATATAGAAAGAGTTTTGAAGGAAACTCTAAAAATGAGAGGTGAAAATAAAGATTTATTCGCAGATAGAAACAGTGCTTTTATCGAACTTGACAAGGTTGGTGATAAAAAAGACCAAATTATAACTTTTGCAAGACATAATAATGGAAGAACTGCTCTAGTTGTTGCAAATAAAAATCCAAATAGAAGATTAACAGGTACAATTTTAGTTCCAGGACTAAAAGAATCTCAAGAATTGAAAAATATGGCTCCAACTTATGGAGAAGAAAAAAGTGAATTCCAAGTTGCTAATGGAGAACTTAGAGTAGATTTAGCTCCATCAGGTGCTTATGTATTTGAAATAGATACTCCTGATATTGTTCAAGATAGGCAAGGTCATGTTTTTAAACAAAAAGTCAATGATTGATTACAATGCAAACATTAAATAAAAACGGAAAAAGACCGGCTAAGCCGGTCTTTTTTTTGATTAAATTATTAGCATACCCCTGGATGTGTGAATAATCCACCCGGTAAATTAGCGTTACTCAATGGATTATCTTCCGGTTTTTTAATCTTTTGATGATCATTATTTATTGCTAAATACGCACCGGAGGTATGTCCTTGTATATGAGTTTTATTACCTATAGAATCATGTCCAGTCATTATTAGCTCCTTTCTTATTTATATTTTATATGTCTTATGTATATATAAAGTCAAAATAAAATAAAAAATTGCTATTTTTAGAGCATTAGTTTTACAAAAGTTTACAAAAGGAGGTTGGGTGCATTCAAGAAGCAATCACAACACTAAGAAGTGGGATATCTCATTTTACAAAAAGACGGACTTAAAATAATTCTAAGTCCGTCTTTATATTAGCGTTGTAATTTAATATTCAAATTAGAACATCAAACCAGCTTCTCTAGCTGCATCAGCCAAAGCTGCGATTCTTCCGTGATATAAGAAACCGCCTCTGTCAAATACAACACATTCAACACCTTTAGCAAGAGCTTTTTTAGCAATAGCTTCGCCAACAACCTTAGCTGCTTCGATGTTTCCACCATGAGCTAATTTTTCTTTAAGGTCTTTGTCAACTGATGATGCAGAACATACTGTTACATGTTTTTCGTCATCAATAAGTTGAGCATAGATGTGTTTTGTACTTCTGTATACAGCCAATCTAGGGAATTCAGTTGTACCAGACAACTTAACTCTGATTGATTGATGTCTTTTTTGAACTTTTGGTTTTCTAATTTCTTGTTTAATCATTTTTTCTTTCCTTTCACCCAAACTTGCTTGAAACTTATCAAGAGTTTATGCGGGCTTTGATTTTACCGTTGGGTTAAAACCCAACCTATGTTTTGTAGCTAATCCGACCTGTAGTCTATTCAGAAGGAACACTAGTAGTCTAACAAAAAAACTAGTAACATTACCCATGTGTTCCGCCCAGATGTCTATGTGCGTAGTACTACTTCTTACCAGCTTTACCAGCTTTACGTCTGATGTATTCACCTTCGTATTTAACACCTTTTCCTTTGTAAACTTCAGGTGGACGTTTGCTTCTAATAAATGCAGCAACATCACCAACAGATTGTTTGTTTGTACCTGAAACAGTGATTTTAGTGTTAGCTTCTACTGCTAGTGTAATACCAGCTGGAGGAACGATTAGAACTGGGTGAGAATAACCAAGAGCCATGTTTAGGTTTGAACCTTCCATGTTAGCACGGTAACCAACACCAACGATTTCTAATTTCTTTTCAAAACCTTTTGAAACGCCTTCTACAGCATTTGCAATAAGTGTTCTGAATAATCCGTGTAAAGCACCTGTTTTTCTATCATCTGAGTTTGGTTCAACGATGATGTGATTATCCGCAACAGAAACTTTAACTTCATCTCTATAAGCAACAGTTTCAGTACCTTTTGGTCCTTTTACTGTTACAACATTATTTTCTACCTTAACTTCCACTCCTGATGGAATTTCGATAGGTTTTTTACCAATACGTGACATATTTTTTCTCCTTTTTTCTTGTGTAATCACACGCTTTTCTGCCAATTACGCATGTGGGAAAGTCAACAAGGACTAAATTTCTAAGTTATTAAGATAAAATCTTATTTACTTATTCACTTATTCACTTATTCACTTACTAGTAAATGTAAGCAAGAACTTCACCACCAAGGTTTTCTTTTCTTGCTTTACGGTCTGTTAAAAGACCTTTGCTAGTTGAAACAACTGCAACACCAAGACCACCTAATACTTGAGGCAAGTTTTTAGCTTTACAGTAGCTTCTCAAACCTGGTTTAGAAACTCTTCTTAAACTTGTAATAACAGGTTTGTTTTGTTCGTCATATTTTAGTTCGATAGAAAGAGATTTGAAGTGACCATCAACTTTTTCTTCGTAACCAACAATAAAACCTTCTTCTTTTAAAAGTCTTGCTAATGCAACTTTCAATTTAGAAGATGGCATTTCTACTGACGGATGAGAAACTAAGCTAGCGTTTCTAATTCTTGTTAGCATATCTGCTATTGGATCTGTATTCATTTTTACATCCTTTTCTCTTGCGGACTTCCACAACTCAAGCCAAACGAAGACCAAACCTTCATTAATGCCCTATTGGGAGTATCCATACTACTCGTCACTTGCTAAGTTAATTTTTGCCCATAAAAAAGCGTTTCTTAGTAGTCTGACCAGTTAATGATAACATGAAACTTTTTTATAAACAAGTAATTAGTTTAAGTTTTGTTACAAAAAGAGAGTTTGAAAAAGTGTGAGGGATTGCAGGTTTTATAAATTAGCTCTTATTTGAAGTTAGAGAAACTGCTCCTTTTTCAATTTGATAAATTTGCACATCTTTTAAAAATTCCTCTTCAAAATGTAGTGTATCAACAGATGTAATAACAGTTTGCACATCTGTTTCAATAGATTTTAAAAGATAATTTTGCCGTGTTTCGTCTAATTCAGCAAGAACATCATCCAAGAGTAAAATCGGTGCATAACCTGTTTTCTCACGTATAATTTCTAATTCTCCAAGTTTTAGAGCTAGAACAAGGGTTCTCTGTTGACCTTGTGATGCAAATTTTACTGCATCAATTCCATTAATTTTGAATTCAATATCATCTCTATGAGGACCAACACAAGATTGTCTACGCCCAAGTTCTTCTGCTCGTCTTGAAGTTAACTCGGTTTTTAAATAATTGCAAATCTCTTCAATTTCTGTTTCAGGGCAGGTGTAATTTAAAGAAAATATTTCGCTATCACTAATAACTTTATGTTTTTCGCATGCCAGCTTTTCAATTTCTTTTAAGAATTTTTTTCTTAAAAAAATAATGTTGGCACCGGTTATAATGAGTTGTTCGTTATACACATCAAGCAGAGCTTCATCTATAAAGTCATTTTTAAGCAAATTATTTTTTTGTATTCGTATTTTTTCGTATTTAGATAATCTTTCATCATAAGCCGGATATATCTGAGAAATTGCTCTATCAAGCCAATCTCTTCTATCTTGAGGAGATCCTCTAAGTAAAAGTAAATCTTTTGTTGAAAACAAAACTGTTGTTACTGTAAGTTTAAAATCTCTTGATGTTGATTTAACTTTATTAATTCTAAATTCACGTTTTTTTTCTTGATTATAAGAAAAGTCTAATTCAATATCAGTGTTATTTTTTTCGATTTGAGCATTAATTTCAAACCCTTCAGCTCCAAATTTAATTAAATCTGTCATTGTAGAGGTTCTTGGACTTTTTAAATCTGACAACAAATAAATGCTTTCCAGAATATTAGTTTTTCCTTGAGCATTTTTACCGACAATAAGAGTCTTTTGACTTGAAAAATCAAGCCAAACTTCTTCACAATTCCTGTAGTTTATTAACCCTAATTTTGTTATCTTCATCGTACTCAGTATACCATAAGTATTTATATGTTAAAATTTAACTTATGAAAGAGCACGATTTCATCAATATTATACAGGATCAAACAAAGAGTCATCTTTTAGGTGACGATTGCGCTTATCTAAAAGATTTCGGAATTGTTGTTACTCAAGATAATTTTGTTGAAAATGTTCATTTTAGGAGAGATTGGGCAACTCCATATCAAATAGGTTATAAGGCTGTTGCTGTAAACATAAGTGATGTATTAGCTTCAGGAGCTAAACCTGAATTTATATCAGTAGGTCTTTCTTTACCAAAAGTAGAAAATGAATTTATTGAAGAACTGTATAAAGGTATTATTGCCGGTTCTTATGGCGCAAAAGTTATCGGAGGAGATATTACCGGTGGAGATAAAATTTTTATTTCAATAACTGCAATTGGGTCTACAAAGTTACGAAAAATATCTTCCAGAAAAAATGCAAAGGTTGGGTATACTGTGATTGCAAATGGAGAATTTGGACTTAGTTCGCAAGGCTTAAAAGATTTGCAAAACGGAATAAAAAAATCGAATGCGATTAAAGCTCATTTAGAACCGATTTTAGACCCTAAATTTTCAGAATCTATATCAACTCTAATTAATGAAGATTATGCAATGATGGATACGTCAGATGGATTGGCAGATGCGTTATTTCAAATAGCAAAAGCTAGTCAAGTAAAAATAAAAACAACCTATATTGAAGGAATGTTTGGAGCAGAAGATTATAAGCTTGTTGCTGCGGTACCAAATGATTTTTTGTTGAAATTAAATGATTATAAAATTATAGGTAATGTAGAACCTTTCGATGGCTACTATTTACAAATTGATGATAGAGAATATTTGAATTACAATGAATTAGGTTTATATGACCATTTCGGAGAATAATATGACAGAATTTTCTTTAATAATAACGGCAGGTGGGACATCTTCCAGATACGGTAATAAAAATAAATTATTAGAATTAATAGATAACAAAACTGTTATTGAGCATACGGTTTCAAATTTTCTTGAATTTGAAGCAATAACAGAAATTATTATTCCCACAAATGATTCTATAAGAAAAGAAATTGAAAATTTATTTTCTGATTCAAGGATAAAATTTATTGAAGGTGGTGCTTCCAGACAAAAGTCTGTTTACAATGCTTTGCAACATGTAAAAAACGACTATGTAATAATTCATGATGGAGCCAGACCTCTTATTTCAAAGGGGATTATTGCACAGGTTATAGATTCTGTAAAATTGCACAAAGCAGTGTCTGTTATGACAAAAACGACGGATACAATTAAGGAAGTTGATGAAAACGGTCGAATTATTAGAACTGTTGATAGAGCAAAGCTTTATAATACTCAAACTCCACAAGCATTTGAAACTCAGATTATAAAAAAGGCGCATGCACAGTTAAAAAATAGAGAATTTACGGATGATTCTTCTATGCTGGAAGAGTTAAATATTCCGGTTTATATTGTTTTAGGCAGTTATACAAATATAAAAATTACTACTAAAAGTGATTTAGATTTTGCAAAACTTTATATATAGCAATTTTTCTAATTATTTTTCGGCATTATTTAAGATTGGTTTAATTTTATAGTGAAATTACCATAAGGTAGTTTACTATGAAATCACTATTAATTTACATAAGTATTGCAATTTGTTTATCTCTATTTTGTCCGCAAGAAACCTACGCATATAGTAAAACTCAAAATGCAGAAATCTCTAAAATCGAAAATGATATTTATGGTTTTGATTACGTTAATGATGAATTAAATAACCGAGTTTCACGACTTGAAAAAACTATATATGGTAAAGAATCGTCTGGAAATTTAAATCAAAGAATAAAAAAATTAACAGCTGATATAATTGCTGACCAAATCGGATTGGAGATAGAACCTGTAGAAGATACTTTCCGTGAAGATGAAGTTGTTGCTGATAATACCGTAAATTATCCAATAGTTGATGAAATAGAGATGAAACTATTTAATCAGACGTATAGAAACAGAGATTTTCATACAAGAATTGTTACTATTGAAAAAAAGTTATTTAGCAAAGTCTATGATGCAGAAGATTATTCTCAGCGAATGGACCGAATTAAGGCAGAAGTCATGCCGGAAAGATTGGCAAGGGAAAAAGTATTTGGCTATGATAATACCAATGAGGCTTTAAGTTCGAATGATTTGAGTGGTCTTAATTCCAGCCGTTTTAGTACTAGAAATATGCCTTATGGGCAAGAAAACTATACCCGTCCATACTCAAATTATGGAGATATGACCGGAGGAGCGACTCCTCTTCCAGAAAATCTTGAAAGCGAACTTGCGCAGCTGGAATACAATACATTTGGTACAGAATTTTCTAACGAAGATACTACTACCAGAATTAAGCGACTTAATAGTGTAAATAAAGCTAAAAAGTCTTCTAACAGATATGATTCTGCTAAGTTTCAACAACGTATGTCAACGGCAATGGAAATTGGCGCTATGCTGTTGATGATTCTTGCAATGGTGCTATAAATTGATTTTTGAATTTAATGACCTATATATAAATATGAAAATGTAAATGTAAATGTAAATTTTTGTAAAGATAAGGGTTGAAAAATTGTTAGTTATACCCTTAT
>CAZHEI010000008.1:0-37385 GCA_964531425.1 uncultured Vampirovibrio sp.
AAACTTTTTTTGAAACATAAGCAAAAATATCAATAAAATCTTTGCGAATTAAAGGTTCTCCTCCAACCAGTGTTACAATCCCATAGAACGGAATTTGATTAATAACTCTTTTCCATTCGTCTAATGTTAATTCCTGTTTGTTTCTATCACTTCCTACATAGCAATACGGACATTGCAAATTGCAACGATAAGTAAGCTCTAAAAAATAGCGAAACGGGATTTTTGCTCTTCCGTATTTATCATTGTATGAAAGCATTGTGTAAAAATTTCTGGCAAAATCAAATAAATTTGAATAATTCATAAGAGAATTATAACATAGAAGTCGAAAAGCCAATGCATAAAAAAAAGACCTTGAGTATTGTAACCAAGGCCTGTCCGTTTAAATAAGAAGAGAGAGCTTTATATATATATAAACAATTCGACAAAAAAATATTTGCTAGTTTTGATAGCAAATGTTAACAAATTGTTACATTTGATTCGTAAAATTGCACACAGTTGTATTTCTTCTCAAAATTGGTCTGTTGAAACATATTAATGCTATAATTTCATTATGACAACAGACAAAATTACAATAAAGGGAGCGAGGGAGCATAACTTAAAAAATATATCGCTGGAAATTCCTAAAAATCAATTGGTAGTATTTACAGGGGTTTCCGGTTCGGGAAAAAGTTCGCTTGCTTTTGATACAATATTTGCGGAGGGTCAAAGACGTTATATAGAAAGTCTTTCAACTTATGCAAGACAATTTTTAGGACAAATGGATAAGCCTGATGTTGATTACATTGACGGACTTACTCCGGCAATTTCTATTGACCAAAAATCAACCAGCAACAATCCTCGTTCAACTGTTGGAACAGTTACCGAAATATATGATTATTTACGCTTGCTTTATGCTCGAGTAGGAACTCCTTACTGTCCAAAATGTGGCAAACCTATTCGTCCTCAAACTATAGATGAAATTGTTGCAAGCATTCTCAATTTGCCACAAGGTACAAAAATTCAGATTCTGGCTCCATTGGTAAAAGGCAAAAAAGGCGAATACCAATCTCTTTTTGAAGAACTCAAACAAGAGGGTTTTGTCCGTGTAAAAGTTGATGGAGAAATTTATAATCTGGATGAAGATGAAATAAAATTAGCGAAAACAAAAGCTCATACAATTTCAGTCGTAATAGACCGTGTAGTTGTTAAGCCGGAAGCGAAATCCAGAATTGCTGACAGTGTGCAAATCGCATTACAAAAAGCAGATGGAGTTACTTTGATTGATGTTGTAGAATCGAAAACGAATGAGATAAACTCTACTCATAATTCACAACTCACAACTAACGAATTAATTTACAGCGAAAAATTAGCCTGTCCTGATTGTAATTTGAGTTTTGAAGAGCTTTCTCCAAGAATTTTTTCTTTCAATGCGCCTTATGGAGCATGTGATAAATGTGGTGGACTTGGAGTTGACTTCAAAATTGATCCGGATTTAGTTATACCGGATAAAACTAAATCTATTAAGGAAGGTGCAATTTATCCTTGGAGCAAGTCTTCTACATCATATTACGAGGATGTTATAAAAGCTGTGAGTCAAGCTTATAATATTGATAATGAAATTTCATTTAAAGATTTACCTCAAGAACAACAGGATATCATTTTATATGGTTCTGATGAACGAATTCCAATGCGAATAAGAGAGTTTGGAAGTCATCGTTATCGGAATACTTTGCAAAAATTTATTGGTGTAATTCCTTTCTTAATGAAACATTATAATGTTGAAAGCGAATACTGGAAGGCGGAAATTGAAAAATACATGGTTACGACTCCTTGTGAGGCGTGTGGTGGAGCAAGGCTTAAACCATTTCCGCTTGCGGTGCGTATCGGGAACACCCCACCCCCTACTCCCCTCCCTCAAGGGGCGGGGGACACTCCGAAAGGGATTAATATCTATGAATTTTGTCAAATGCCTATTGATAAAGCTTATGAGTTTGTAACTGATTTATATCTAGTGCTTACCGATTTCCAGATGAAAATTGGCAAACAAATTCTTGATGAAATCAGAGCAAGATTAAGGTTTCTTCTTGATGTAGGATTATCATATTTGAATTTGGCAAGAACAGCAGGAACTTTGTCAGGAGGCGAGGCTCAAAGAATTCGATTAGCGACACAAATTGGAAGCGGACTTTCCGGCGTACTGTATGTGCTTGATGAACCTTCTATTGGATTGCACCAAAGAGATAATGACAGACTGATAAAAACCCTTATTAAGCTTAGAAATATGGGCAATTCTTTGGTTGTGGTCGAGCATGACGAGGATACAATTAGAAATGCTGATTATATTGTTGATATTGGACCAAAGGCTGGGATAAACGGTGGCGAAATTATTGCACAAGGTGAAGGCATTGAAGATATTATTAAATCGAAGAATTCAATTACAGGCAAGTATTTGAGTGGAGAGTATAAAATTCCTGTTCCAACATCAATTAGAGAAGGTAACGGAAACTTTTTGCAAATAAGAAATGCATATTTAAATAATTTAAAAAATATTGATTTAGACATTCCTCTTGGTAAAATTGTTGTTTTAACCGGAGTTTCAGGTTCCGGAAAATCTACATTAATGCAAGACTTGATTTATGAATACGCAATTCATAAACTCAGAAAAAACAAACCAAAACCTCAAGGTGTAGACGAGATTTTAGGGTTTGAAAATTTGGATAAAATTATTGATATTGACCAATCTCCAATTGGCAGAACTCCACGTTCAAATCCGGCAACTTATACTGATGTGTTTACACCAATTAGAGAACTTTATGCAAAAACAAATGAAGCGAAAATGCGTGGTTATAAGCCGGGGAGATTCAGTTTTAATGTTAAAGGCGGTCGCTGTGAGGCTTGCTCTGGTGATGGTGTTTTGAAAATTGAAATGAATTTCTTATCGGATGTTTACGTAAAATGTGATGTTTGCAAAGGGCAAAGATATAACAACGAAACATTGGAAGTTAAATATAAAGGAAAATCAATTGCGGATGTCTTAGAAATGAGCGTAAAAGAAGCTTATGAATTTTTTGAAAATATTCCTCAAATTGCAAATAAGCTGAAAACCCTTGTTGATGTCGGTTTAGACTATATCAAACTTGGACAAAGCGCAACAACACTTTCCGGCGGGGAAGCTCAAAGAATTAAACTTGCAGCTGAATTAAATAAACGTGCAACAGGAAAAACTTTGTATTTGTTGGATGAACCGTCCGTAGGGCTTCACTGGCATGACTTAGATAAATTGATAAAAATTATTCAACAATTGGCTGATAATGGAAATACAATTTTGATTATTGAACATAATCTGGACTTGATAAAAGTTGCAGACTATATAATTGATTTAGGACCGGAAGGCGGAGACTTTGGAGGAGAAGTTGTGGCATGCGGTACTCCTGAAGAAGTTTCCAAAAATTCGAAATCATACACTGGACAATACTTAAAACCTTATTTTACGAAAAGTTCTATTTAAATAGTAGTATATTTTAAAAAGAATATTAAGAATTATTAATCAAAAAGACAATTTTCTAAACAAAAATGTCTTTATAAATATAGTGTAAGCTATAATGAATGGTCTAAAAATTGATAAATCCGATTTTGTATAACTTTCAAGTAGATAAAACTACTGAAATAATTAATGATTATAAGAATATTTGTTCTACTGTTGAACCGAATTCCGGCAGAAATGTCGCATTTGAAGGAATGCCTATATTTGGAAGAGTAAATAGCGTTCCTGAAAAAATAAAAGAACAAGATTATGCTCCGGCAATGGGACTAGTATCTCTTGCTATAATGAATGGTCCGGAAGATTTACGTGATGTGATGAGCGCATATAAACAAATAAAAGAAGGTTTTCCTACCCCAAAATCCTATCATTCTGGATATGATAATAAATATGCTCAACATCCGTTTTCGTTTTTCAGAGGAACAATTTTTAACGATTATTTGAATCCGTTTTCAAAAAAATGTCCTAATCCTGAATTAGCCACAAAGTTGATTCAAGAAGATAAGACTTTGTGGGATACGAAGTTTGGGAAGTGGGTTAAGAAATTATTCAAAATAGAAGTTGATGAAGCAAAAACTGATATTAAAGACATTTGTTATACACTTGAGAATCAAATAACAGTCCCTGCTAAAAAATTTATAACAAACAATCCAATAAAAGATATTATTGCTAGAGCAATGACAAGAACAACAAAACTCGGATTAATTGCATTGGGTTTAATTGAAGGAGCTCATATAGTTCACGAAGTAGCAAATGGTAAAAATATTTTTGCTGAAACCGGTAAATCAGCATTGTCATTAGGAACTACTGTTATAGCAACCGGTGTATTTGGAGCAATTGGTGCAAAATATTTTGGACCCACCGGCTCATTAGTAGGGACCAGTTTTGGTTCAATTACCGGTGCTATAGTTAATAAGGCTATTGATTAGGATTTGTGTTCTTTAAGCTATTAAGTAAATTTTCTGTACAAACACCTATTTTCCCCATATAATTTCTTACTGCTTCTATTGTATCTATAGCATCCTTATGAGAAACCTTTTTAAATAAATATACATCATAGCTTAGACATTGTATCCATTCTGTAGAAACATTTTTGCAAAGCTTATATTCTTCCTTTGCCCAAGCAAAGTACTTTTGATTCACAGCTTTGAATGATTGTTGATTATTTGAAATAGGTTGAATTCTCATAACTACTCCTTGCTAATATTGTAGCACAAAACCGGTTCATTAACAGGAATTCGCTGGTAGGTTTTTATCCCAACAAAATTTTTTAAGTAAAAGTCGGGTTTTAACTCAACCTATTTACTTTTTAGCATGCAGGTATGTTAATAAATATTTACCGTTCGGTAAATTATGTTGATTTTTAATCCTAAATATGTTAAAATTTTACCGTTCGGTAAATTTTGAGGTCTTATGAAAATTGAATCAACTTTGGAACTTGGAAAACTTATTCGAGATACAAGAAAATCTCAAGGATTAACTCAATCAGATTTAGCGACTGCATGCGATGTCGGTATCAGATTTATTGTAGATATTGAAAACGGTAAAGAAACTGCTCAAATCGGGAAAGTTCTTAATATAATTAAGATGCTTGGGTTAACTATAAATATTGGAGAATAAGATGCTAAGCTCATTACAGGTAAAATTAAATAATAAACTTATTGGAGAATTATACCAAGATTCTGACGGAAAATTTTCATTTAAGTATATCAATAATGTAAAATATCCAATATCTTTAAGTTTGCCTATTACTGAAAAAAATTTTAAAAATAAAGAATGTAAGGGCTTTTTTAACGGGCTTTTACCGGAAAGCGAAAATGTTCGAAAAGCAGTTGGCAAAAAATATGGAATCAATTACAAAAACGATTTTAGTCTATTAAAAGCAATCGGATATGACTGTGCCGGTGCAATTTCTTTTATTGATTATGATGAGAATTTTGAACAAGATATACCTGAATATTTTGAAATCAAAGGTAAAGTTTTATCAAATAATGAACTTGAAAAATACATAACAGAACTTCCTAAAAAGCCTTTGGCACTTGGTGCCGACGGGATGCGATTATCTCTTGCTGGAGCTCAAGACAAAACGGCTGTTATTTTAATTAACAATAAAGTTGCAATCCCTGATAAATATATTCCTACAACACATATTTTAAAACCTGCTATTGCGGATTTAAAAGATACAGTAGCAAATGAATATATTTGCCTGAAAGCTGCCGAAAAAATCGGAATAAAAGTTCCAAAATCTGAAATTCGTAAAGTCAACGGTATAAAATATTTTCTAATCGAGCGTTATGACAGAGTTATAAATAACGGGAAATTAAAACGCATTCATCAAGAAGATTTTTGTCAGGCTTCAAATATAGCAAGTGCCTTTAAATATCAAGCAGATGGCGGTGTCAGTTATAAAGATTGTTTTGAAGTTTTGAAAAAGACTAGTCAGCCTGCTGTTTCTATTATAAGATTTCTGAATTTAATGGTATTTAATTATTTGATTGGAAATAACGATGCACATGGGAAAAATTATTCTGTTTTACATTTGGACAACGGAAAAATAGAATTTGCACCGGCTTATGACATTTTATCCACTCAAGTTTATGAAAACCTTTCACCTAAAATGGCAATGAAAATTGGTGGCTATTACGAACCGGAAAATATTTATCCGAGACACTTTGAACGATTTGCAAATGATGTTGGAATCAGCTATCCGCAACTAAAAAAAATAATCCGAGTTCAAGCATTTGAACTTCCAAAAATTGTAAAAGAAGTTACTTCAGAATTTGAAAACGAAATCGGGAATGAAATATTAAAAGTTGTAACCGGAAATTGTAATAACATAATCAAAAAATTCCAATTTTAACCTGACTTATTTACTACTGTTATAGCAACCGGTGTGTTTGGAGCAATTGGTGCAAAATATCTCGGACCAACCGGCTCATTAGTAGGGACCAGTTTTGGTTCAATTACCGGTGCTATGGTTAATAAGACTATTGATTAGGATTCTTAAAAGTGGTTAATAAATGTTCAATACCTTCATCTATTTTTTTCATGAATGTTTCAACTATTCAACTTATTTCCACTTTCAATCATCCATTTTGAGCATTGTTGTTGGGCAAGTATGCCCAACTTACTTTTGTCAGGCAGTGCCTGACTTACTACTTACAAGTTATCTTGTCATCCTGAATAGCCGACAAAATTAGACATTGTATTAGTGGTTGAGATAATAAACAAGGCGTATTTCAGGATCTTACTAACTTGGCATGATACTTATATATTGGTCAGATCCTGAACAGCTTGAAAATTACGGACTTACATCCTTATTTTCTACGCTTTCAGGATGATAGGTTTATTAAAAACGTAACAACTTATTTACTTATTTACCTATTCACTTTTTCGTAATGACTTGTAACAATTTTCAACTTTCCACTTTCAATTTTCCATTCATGCTGAAGTGCCAAACTTACTTTCAACCTATTTTCTTCCAATTGCTTCATGCATAATAGAGGTCATCTTAGATGCGCCACGATGATTTAAATGATCACCGTCTGAAAAATCACTATCTTCAAACTCTTGAGAATCATATAGATTTAAAATTTTGACATGGGAATACTTATCACAAACTTCATATAATTGTTTGAAGAGTACATTAGAATTTGGTAAAACTTCTTTATAAAGTGAATGCACTGGAGGTACAACAAAATAAAGTTTTTGACCGTTTTCTTTTGTTTCTTCAAGAAGTTTTATGCAATAGTCCATTTGATTGCTTTTCTTTTGATTGATTTTATAATGAGCCAGAGCTCTTTTATGAATTTTATTAACATCATACATTGGTTTAAAGAGTGAATAATTCGTCCATCCACAATAACCATCAGGTAAGTTAAGCTTACTTTTTCGCTTTGAAATTTCTTTACTATAGAATTTTTCTAAATTATATAATCCTTTTTGTTTAGCGATTGTTTTATCTTGATAATCAATCCCATATAATAGTTTAAGTGATGTGCAAATTCCTGCTAATCCTGATTTTATTAACATATCATTAGGTGAAAAAACAGAAAATGTGGCAAAAATATTTTTAACACTTTTTGAAGTATAAAGTCTGTATAACGAATAAGTATAATACAAATCTTGTGATGTTGAACCAAGATTGTATTCTCCATCTTGTGGTATAAATCCTCTTTCCATGTGAGATGAACCGAGAGCTAAAGTTTCAATGTTTTTTATAGATTTAATACCTTCAGCTTTTTCAAGTATTGAATCTAATGCAAAGACTTTACCTCTTAATCTATCAATCCATTCTTGTATAAATACCATTCGCATATTTTTGTTTTTTCCATTCACAATAAATTTTTAATCTGTCGAAAATTGTAGTAATATAAATGGGAAATTGCTATGTTCTTTGTTAATTCCCGCACTTTTTAAAGCGCTTGTGCTCCCATTTGTTGTATTGATACAATAACAACATAATTCTAATACATATAATGTATACATGCAACAAAAGGACGAAAAAACTTTACAATTTGCAAATGTGGTAGGTTCAATTATTACTGAATTACGTTCAGATAAGAAACTTTCTATAAATAAATTTGCTCATGAGTATGCTTTAGATGTTGGGAACACAAGTCGTGTTGAAAAAGGCTCAATTGAAGTTAAACTTGTTACTTTTTGGAAGATTGCTGAAGCACTGGAAATCTCGCCATCAAAATTACTTAATTTAGTAGAAAAACGACTAGGGAAAAATTTTCATTTTTATGATGAATAAGTTGGTCGGTTGGTTAGGCATATCTGCCCAACATCAATGTTCATGATATTGGGGTAGAAACCCAATTTTGCGGTTATTATTAAGAAATTTTAATTGTAAACTTTACACTACTTGTCAATCTTAAAAAAATGTGTATAATAGAACATGTACTTTTAATAAGGGGGATGTGATTTATTTATGGATTGCATGACAATTTCAACCTTCAGAAATCTTGAACAACAGGCTATTCGCCGTTTCAGAGAAATAAACATGTTAGAAACCAATCACAAATTCGTATCAAAAGAATCTTTTGGACACGAAAATGTTTCTTATTTAAAAAACAATGAACCAACAGTTGAAACAACAAAAAAAGGATTAGATTTTTATGCTTAATTTCTTATTTTGGATTTTTGATTGCTTTAGAGCGCAAATCCCTGTGAAATGTTATTGCGAATCGGTGAGCTTCATCTCTGATTCTTTGGATTAGATAAAGAGCATTGGATTCTCGAGGAAGTAGAATGGATTTTGATTGATTAGGAAGAAAGACTTCTTCTTCTCGTTTTGCCAGAGAAACGAAATCAATACCATCTATGCCCATTTCAGAAACAATTTCCATGACACTGGATAATTGTCCTTTCCCGCCATCAATTATAATTAAATCAGGTTTTTCCCATTTCGGTTGTCCTAATTTAGTTAATCTACGGGAAAGGACTTCTTTCATGGACATAAAATCATCCGGTTTGCCTTCTGTTGATTTGATTTTAAACTTGCGATATGCGGTCTTTTTAGGTAAACCGTTTTGGAATACAACCATTGAGGCTACTGTATTTGTGCCTTGGATGTGAGAAATATCATAACATTCAATTCTATTAGGGAAATTAGTTAATTTGAGTTTTTCAGCAAGATATGAGCCAACTTCGTTAAAATCATCTCTAATTTGAGCCATTTTTTTGAGTTTTGCATTTTCTAAAAGACTAATTGCATTTTTTTGAGCCAACTCATATAGTTCTGAATACTTTCCTCTTTGTGCATAATTTATCTGAACTTTTTTACCTGAAAGAATTTTTAACCAGTTTTCGTATAAATCTTTTTGTCCGATTTCTGATAAATCTTTGGAAATAATTTTGTCAGGGAATTCTAATTTTAATCCGGTATAATAATCTCTGAAAAATGTTTCAAAATACTCGGTTTTATCAATATTATCAACAAAGTAGGTAAAGTCTTTTTTGTCAATTAGCCTGCCTTCTCGTATCATCATTATTACAATGGCAAGAATTCCATCCTCATAAAGAACTGAAATAATATCTTCATTGAGTTTTGTATTTTCATAAACTACTTTTTGACGTTCAAGAGTTTTTTGTAAATCAAGATAGCTATCTCTCATTTTTGCAGCTTTTTCAAATTGTTCTTCTTCTGCGTATTTTTGCATTTGAGATTGTATTTGTTTTAGTAATTCTGATTGTTTACCGCTCAAAAACAATTCAACTTGTTTAATCAATTTTTGATATTCTTCCGGTGTAACTTTTCCCTGACAAGGTGCTAGACATTTTCCGATATGATAATACAGGCATGGTCTGTTTGAAAATTTTGGAGTTTTACATTGTTTAAGCGGAAATAGTTTTTTCAAAAAATCCAGTGTTGCATACATTGCTCCAATATTCGTATATGGTCCATAAAATCTACCTTTATCGGGGTTGAGATTTTTTTTGCGAACAACTTGAATTCGTGGAAAATCTTCTTCTGTGATTAAAAAATAAGGATATTTTTTGTCATCTTTAAGTAATATATTGTATTTTGGTTTGTGTTGCTTAATTAAGTGCGATTCCAAAATTAAAGCTTCAACTTCCGAATCTGTAATTATATATTCAAGTTTCTCTATCTGTGAAACAAGAACCGTTGTTTTTGCGTTGTCATGTTGCTTATGAAAATAACTATAAACTCTGCGTTTAAGATTTTTTGCCTTTCCTACGTAAATAATTTCGCCGTCTTTATTATAGTAAAGATAGCATCCGGATTGTTCTGGTACAAGTTTAATAGTTTCAAGTAAAGTTGTATTCATAATAAGATTATACAATATTAAAAAAATTTTCCGCATCATTGAATTCACCATCCTTGGATTGTAAACAAATGTTAAGCAAGATTTTATAAAAAAGCAATTTTTTAACTAAAAAATACTTTATATGTATAAGGGAAAAAATTTAATAGGCATTCGAAAGGCGGAGTTTATGGCAGATTCACTAGCTATTAACGGATTGTACAATGATCCATATTTAATGCAAGCACTTAATAGTCCAAACTATTATCAAATGCAACAAGCACAACAAAGCGTTGCTCAAACTCAAATACCGGCTGTAGCAACAACAGCTACGGATACTGCTACTGCTACTAATCCGGCTTTTCAAGGCAAAGTTGCTGAATCTTCTGATAGTGGTACTGGTACAGCAGTTGCTCTGGCTGCGACTGCGGCGATTGGTGGAACTGCTTTATGGATTCTTTCTCGTGGTAAAGCAAGAGGTGCAAAAGGAATTGTAGAGCAATTCAAAAAAGGCTGGGAATCTTTTGGTAAAAATGCAAAGAAATCTGAAAAATTAATGGTAAGAAATGAAAATGGTTTAAATATTGTAGCCATTCCAAATCAAACAAATAGAATTTATACTGATTCTGCTAGAGGAACGGCAAAACAACAATTAGAAGCAATTGGACTTAAAAATGGTGACAAAGCTAAATTGGATGTGTTAACAACAACTAAAGACGGAAAAACAGTTTTAGCAGAAGGAGTACAAATTAGAAGAGGAACATATACTCTATCTAATGGTAATATTGCTACATTTAGAAATGGAAAAGTTGTAAAATATACAGATTCAACAGGAAAAGATATATTAATACAATATACTGAACCGGCTAGAGTAGCTAAATACAAAGCTGTAAATGAAGCTAACAAAAAAGAAATTGATGATATTCTTGCAGGCTTAAATCAAGGTCAAAATTTAGATAAAATTTCAAATCTTGGAGTTCTGATTAAACAAAATGGTATTACCAGAAAAATGACTAATACGGCAGCTGGTAGTGAATTACAATTAGATTGGGCATTGTCAAAGAAATTTGGAATGAATGATATTCATGTAGATTCGTATAGAAAAGGCAATAGTCAAGCTGACGAATTCTTAACGCAAATAGCAAAAGGTAAAACCGGTGTTGGAAAAATCGTTGGAGCTGAATACACAACAAAAATGCATGATGGAAAAAATATTACATTGATAATTGAAAACGGTGTTATAAGACGTGCAAAAGATGCAAGTGGCAGATGGTTAGGTCAGACTGAACTGGAATCATACAATTATCGTAATAAGAAGACTTTTGATGATGTTTTCAAAAATGAGAAAAAATTTAAAAATGTAATAAGATGTGCAGCATAAATATCAATCAATAAAAGGGGCGGAAATCGAAGATTTCCGCCCCTTTGTTATTCTAAAATTCAAAATTAACCTAATTTTTCAATCAAAACTGCGTGTTTTGTTGCAAAATCTTTTCCTCTTGCAATAATAGCAGCTTTCAAGATTGCACACAAATCAATTGTTTCTTTTTCTTCAAAATTATTAGGAAGTCTTAATGACCAGTTTTGGTCGCCGGAAGTCCCCGGAGTGTTGTAAGTTTCTTTAATTTTGAAGTAATCAGTAAAGAACATTTGAACATTTTTTGCTTTTGAAGCAAAGATTTCTGTAAGTTTAACAAAAGTCAAATAATCTTTATCTTGAGTTAATCTAACAATAATATCGTCTTTGTTTTCTGCTTCAGCGAATAAATCTTCAACAAGGTTTTTAGCATGCAAATATCCTTCATGAGTATTAATCATTGATTCTGACCACATTTCAATCGGATTGTTGTCATGAGTTCCTACCATGTTCCAAACATTTTCTGTAATATTTTTACATCTATAAGGATGAGCAGGTTTTTCCGGAACTACAAATTGAGTTAATCTCATGCCTTGAAGTTCATATTTTTCCATAACTGCTGCAACAGGATTTGTCAAAGTTCCTAAATCTTCACAAACAATGGCATTTTTGTCTAAACCACATTCTTTTGCAGCTGCAATAACGATTTTTTCAATCAATCTTCCGTAAAGTTTAATTTGTTCATCTGATAATGATTTAACTCTTTTTTCTTTATCAGCTTCAAGAGTCCAATCTAAATCTTCGTTACGAGCGATTGCGTATCTTGAAAGTTCAGGATGCTCAGGAGAAGAATAAAGTCTTCCTGCTCCATCTTCACACATTGGTTTTTTACCAACTTTGTAAACCCAAGGATCGATTAAACCAACGATATGGTCAATTCTAACTCCACCAGGGTTTTCTTTGAACATCTTTTTGAAAAGATTTTTCATTAACTTTCCGCCTTCGCCCAAAGAACCATCAGCATTGTACATTTTATCAGGATCCATTACAGGGAATCCCCAAGCTTGACCATTTTTTGAGAAATAATCAGGAGGACAACCTAAAAACCATCCGTCTAAGAATAATGATTGATAAGCCCAAGCATCTCTGTCAGAAAATGCAACTTGTCTGTCTGCAATCATTTTTATGCCTTTTTTAAGTGCAAATTTCTTAGTTGATTCATTTTGTTGTTCTAACACAAATTGACAGAATTTGTAGAATTCAATTTCATCAGCATATTTTTCTCTGATTTCAGAAATTCGTTTTTCATAAATCTTCTTTTCATCATCAGATTTTGGATTTAAAAGATTTTTGTCTGTTTCATTTTTCCAAACATACCAGCAATCACTTCCATTTTCTACTGAAAGAGCTTCATATAAAGAATCATTATCTAACCAATAAGAATTTTCTTTTTTGAATTTTTCAAACTCTTTTTTAAGAAGTTTAGTGTTTTTAAAATTATTCCAAGCTTCTTTTAAAACTTCGTTTTGAGCTTTACAAATGTATGAATAAGCAGTTCTTCCGCTATTTTGTTTAGGATTTTCACGAACAACTTTTTTGTATAATTCAATAGAAAGAATTTCTCCCCACTCTTTTGTTGTAAGTTGTTTTAAATCAATAAACAAAGGATTTCCTGAAAAAATTGTTCCGCAATATGGAGATGAATCAGAACATTTTGTTTTACCAGCAGGTCCAAGTTGAATTGCATTAAAAACTTTTGAAGCATAATCAATTAGTGCATGACCTGATTCTGAATTAAAAGTTCCAAAACCTGTATCTTCGCCATCACGAGCAGGGAAACTACTACCGTGAACAATTAGAGCGAAATTTTCTTTTCCAAGTGCTTTTAGTGCATCTTTAATTGTATTTGTATCATTTTTCTTCCATGTTAAACAGACCATAAATATTTACTCCTTATTTAAACTCTCTAAGGAAAGTGTAACAATAACATGTGTTGATTTCAATAATAATTTTTTCAGCTTTTTCCGAATTCTCCATTCATGCTAAAATAGATTTATGATGAAAGCCGATTTACACGTACATAGCAACTGTTCAGATGGAAGTGATTCTGTTCAAGAATTGATTAAAAATATTCAAAAAGCCGAGTTAAATATTTTTGCACTTACTGACCATGATACCGTTGAAGGATGTTCTGAAATTTCAAAATTAGTACCTGATGGAATTAAATTTATTCCTTCGGTTGAATTGACTTGCAAAGCCGGTTCAATAAAATGTCATATTTTAGGCTACAATTGCGATTACACCAATAAAAAATTGTTAAACCTTATAGAAAAAGGGAAAATTTTAAGAAGAAAGAAACTTGAAACAAGAGTTAAATATTTGAAAGATGTTTGGAATATTGAATTAAACAAAGATGAATTGGATTGGCTATATTCAAGAAAGAGTGTCGTCAAAACTCATATTGCGAATGTTCTTGTAAAAAGAGGTTTGGCTCCTGATAATCTTAGTGCAATGCAAAAATATTTGGATGGTTGCAAAGCCGGAGATACAAGATTTACCGGAGAAGAAGCTGTTAATGCAATAGTAGAATCAGGGGGGATTCCTGTTTGGGCGCATCCTCTTGGAGGAGAGGGAGAAAAACATTTTTCAAAAGAAGAATTTTTGCCAAAGTTAGATGAAATGCTGACTTTTGGGATAAAAGGTCTTGAATGTTATTATTCTCGCTATACGTTGGATGAATCAGAACTTTTGGTTGATTGTGCTGAAAAGTATGGACTTTTAGTTAGTGGTGGCAGTGATTATCACGGAAGTAACAAGAATAATATTGAACTTGGAAGACTGAATGTTGAAAATAAATCTATTGATTCAAAAAGTTTGAGCATATTGGCAAAAATTTAACAAAACAATTCATGTTCTACAATAGCGCAAATTAAATGCCCGATTGTTATGTGAGATTCTTGAATTATTGGAGTTTTTTCAGAAGGAACTTTTATTACCAAGTCACAAAGTTTATCCATTTCACAATCTTTTGCGCCTGTTAATCCAATAACTTTTAATCCTTGTTTTTTTGCTTCTTCAATAGATTTTATGATATTTTTTGAATTTCCGGAGGTTGAAATTGCAATATAAATATCCCCTTTTATTCCGTAAGCTTGAATTTGACGAGCAAAAACGTATTCATGGCTATAATCATTACCAACAGCTGTCATAATTGAGCTGTTTGTAGTCAGTGCGATTGCGTTTAAAGCCGGTCTGTCAATCAAAAATTTTGAAACTAATTCTGCAGCAATGTGCTGAGCATCGGCAGCAGAACCGCCATTTCCGGCAGTAAGTACTTTTTTGTTATTTTTGTATGCTTCAATAATAAGCTTGGAGGCATTTTCAACAGCCTGTAATATATCATTAGAATTTAAAATGGCGTTTTTAACGTTTACGGATTCTATAATATAGTTTTGTATATAATCTCTCATGCCTGTTATTATAACGTAAATCTCGGATTTCTCAAAATAAATTTTTATTTCGACATTTAATAAATTTCGTGAAATAATAAAAAAGGAAGTTTTGAAAGTGAGGGGAATTTGTCTAAGCGTATTTTGGTCACGGGTGGAGCAGGATTTATTGGAAGTTATCTTTGTGAAAAATTATTGGAACAAGGGCATTGTGTTGTTTGTCTTGACAATTTTTTTACAGGTTCAAAAGCAAATGTTAAACATTTGTTATCGAATTCTAATTTTGAGCTTGTTGAGCATGATATTGTTGAACCTTATGATACAAAAGTAGATGAGATTTATAATTTAGCTTGTCCTGCAAGTCCTCCACATTATCAATATGACCCGATTAAAACTACTAAAACTTCTGTTTTTGGAATTATTAATATGCTTGAACTTGCAAAAAAATACAATGCAAAAATTTTGCAAGCTTCAACTTCAGAAGTTTATGGTAATCCGATTGTTCATCCGCAAGTAGAAAATTATTGGGGTAATGTTAATCCGATTGGTGTAAGAAGTTGTTATGATGAAGGTAAACGTTGTGCAGAAACGCTAATGATGGACTATCATAGACAATATAATGTTCAAACAAGAATTATCAGAATTTTCAATACTTATGGTACGAATATGGATAAAAACGATGGTAGAGTCGTTTCTAATTTTATAGTTCAAGCTCTAAAAAATGAAGATATTACAATATATGGTGACGGTTTGCAAACTCGTTCATTTTGCTATGTTTCAGATTTGGTTGATGGAATAATTAAAATGATGAATAATTCACAAAATTTCATTGGTCCGGTAAATTTAGGAAATCCGTCTGAAAGAACAATTCTTGATTTTGCAAAATTGATTATTGAATTAACAAATTCTCATTCAAAAATTGTATTTAAGCCTTTACCTTCTGATGATCCAATTCAAAGAAAACCTGATATAACTCTTGCAAAAAAAGAATTGGATTGGGAACCAAAAATTGATATAGAAAAAGGTTTGAAAGAAACTATCAAATACTTTGCTAAAAAGTTAGAGGAGATTGTGTAATGAGAGTTTGTGTAATAGGAACGGGTTATGTAGGGTTAGTTGTCGGAACCTGTCTTGCAGAAATGGGGAATACGGTTATTTGCATAGATAATGATGAAAACAAACTTTCTCAACTTCGACAAGGTATAATTCCAATTTATGAACCTGGGTTAGAGGAACTTATAAAAGCCAATGTTGCAGAAAAAAGACTTACTTTCTCTAATGATTTGAAGTTAGCAGTTGAAAACTCATTGGTATGTTTTATTGCAGTTGGAACTCCTCAAGGGGAAGACGGCTCTGCAGATTTGAAATATGTTTTTCAGGTTGTTGAAAATATTGCTAAATACATGAACGGTTATAAAGTTATTGTAGATAAATCAACTGTTCCGGTTGGTACAGCTGAAAAAGTTACAGAAATTATTAAATCTCAAACCGATTTTGAATTTGATGTAGTTTCTAATCCAGAATTTCTTAAACAAGGTGCTGCTGTTGAAGATTTTTTAAAGCCGGATAGAGTAATTGTGGGTTCAAATTCTCAAAAAGCAACAGAAATTATGCAAGAACTTTACGCTCCATTTTTAAGAACTGAAAATCCTGTAATTATCATGGATGTTAAATCTGCTGAAATGACAAAATATGCTGCGAATTCTTTTCTTGCATTAAAAATTTCTTACGCAAATGAAATTGCAAATATTTGTGAAGCAGTTGGTGCTGATGCAGAAATGGTAAGAATAGGCATGTGTTCGGATAAACGTATTGGTACTCAATTTTTGTTCCCGGGGATTGGATTTGGCGGAAGCTGTTTTCCAAAAGATATCCAAGCTCTTGCTAAAACGGCAAAAGAAAATAATTGTGATGCAAAACTATTAAGAGCAACTGATGAAGTAAATAAAACTCAACGATTATTATTTGTTCAAAAAATTCTTAATAAGTTTGGGGAAAATTTGAGTGGAAAAACTTTTGCAGTTTGGGGTTTGGCTTTTAAACCAAAAACAAATGATATGAGGGAAGCTCCTTCTATTACCATTATCAATGAATTACTTAAGCATGGTGCCAAAATTCAAGCTTTTGATCCAAAAGCATTTGAATTAGCAAAATTACACTTTGGAGATAAAATAATTTATGCAAAATCTTCTTATGAAGCTTTAAAAGGTGCAGATGCAATGTTATTATTAACAGAATGGAATGAATTTAGAAGACCTGATTTTGAAAAAATTAAAAAACTTTTAAATACTCCTGTGATTTTTGACGGTAGAAATCAATATGATGGCAAACGTTTAATTAAAAAAGGCTTTGATTATATATGCGTTGGTAAGAGGTTCTAGTTTTGAATTTGCGGAAAAATTAAAATTTGTCTTGCTCGGTCGCATAAAACGACAATTCATTTTATTGGTATAAATATGCAAATAAACTTGTCATCCTGAAAGCGTAGAAAATAAGGATGTAAGTCCGTAATTTTCAAGCTGTTCAGGATCTAACCAATACATAAGTATCACGCCAAGTTGGTAAGATCCTGAAATACGCCTTATTTATTATCTCAACTACAAATATAATGTTTAATTTTGACGGCTATTCAGGATGACAATATAATTTATGTTAAATCATTCGGGACAATAGTGTGATGTTTACGCTACCAGATATAAATATTTACCCCTTTTCGACTTTTTTTCATTCTCTTTTGTTGATTCTGCTACCTCATGTTATAATATAATCCAAAAAAGGAGATTGCTATGGAAAAAATTAAAATCGGTCTTATCGGTCTTGGCACTGTTGGTTCCGGAGTTTATAAAAGCTTGCAAGATTTTGACAATGTTGAGATTGTAAAAGTTGCAGTTCGTAATATTAATAAACCACGAACAGTAAGTGTTCCGACAGAAATGCTTACAGATAATCCGTTTGACATAGTTAATAATCCTGAAATTGATGTTGTAGTGGAACTAATGGGTGGTGTTGAACCGGCATGGGATTATATAAAAACAGCTTTAGAAAATGGCAAACACATTGTAACTGCCAATAAGGAACTTCTTGCTAAAAAAGGAGAAGAACTGTTCAATCTTTCTGAAAAGTGCAACAGAGTTGTTCTTTATGAAGCAGCAATTGCGGGTGGAATTCCAATTATTATGCCGATTAAAACAATTTTAGCCGGTAATAAAATTCATAAAATTCAAGCAATTTTGAATGGTACAACTAACTACATTCTTACTAAAATGGATGCAGATGGCGCATCGTATGAAGAGGTTTTAAAAGAAGCCCAAAAACTTGGTTATGCAGAAACTGACCCAACAGGTGATGTTGAAGGATTTGATGCTGCATATAAAATTACAACTCTTGCAACAATTTCTTTTAATTCTCGTGCAAAATTTGAAAATGTTTATAGAGAAGGAATTTCAAAAATTCGTAAGGAAGATATTCAAAGAGCAAATGAACTCGGATATAAAATTAAACTTATTGCAAGTGCAACGATTGACGAAAATAATAATGCAGATGTAAGAGTTCATCCAATGCTTGTTCCAAAGGATAATATGTTAGCTCATATTGATTATGTAACAAATGCTGTTTTGATTACGGGTCATCCGATTGGAAGTATTGTGCTTTCAGGTCCTGGGGCAGGAGAATTTCCAACTGCAAGTTCTGTAATCGGAGATATCCTTGCTATTGCCAGAGAATGGAATACAACTGATTATTTATTACCAATGATGAGATGTCACCATCATTCAACAGCTAATCCTGTAAGAATTGAAGATACTTACAATAAGTATTATCTTTCAATTACAGCTCCAAATGCAATTGGTGTAATTGCTAAAATTGGTACAATTTGTGCTAATAAAAATATAAGTCTTTCAAGTATTTTACAAAAAGGTGTTTCAGAAAATAATACAGCAGAAATTACTGTAATTACTGAAGAATGTCTTGAAAAAAGTATTAGAGAGGTTGTTTCAGAACTTGATAATTGCACAATTAACAGTATCATAAGAGTAATGTCATAATTTGTGGTTGAAATACCCCAGACGGCTAGTTGAATTTGTTTTGATTAAATAATATCATAATAAACTGAGTACTGGAGTAAAACATGTCAAAACTTAAAATGTCAATTATTGTACCTGTGTATAATGTGGAAAAATATTTAAAAAAATGTTTGAATTCATTAATAAATCAAACATTGAAAGATATTGAAATTATTTGTATAAATGACGGTTCGACTGATAATTCATTGAAAATCTTGGAAGAATTTGCACAAAAAGATTCAAGAATTAAGGTTTTAACCCAACAAAACAGCGGACAATCAGTCGCTCGTAACTATGGTATTAGTAATGCAACCGGCGAATATTTGGGATTTGTTGATTCTGATGATTGGGTGGATTTAGATTACTTTGAAAAGCTTTATAATGCAGCAAAAGACAATGATTGTGATATTGCTTGTGCCGGTTTTAAACGATGTGGCAAAGTATTAAGTTCAGTTAGAAAATCATATAAAGAGAAAAAAGTATATGAAAATATAACTGATAAAGTTGTTGCAGATAATCTTCCTGGGGATAATTATATTTGGAACAAAATATTTAAACGTGAAAAATGGAATTTTGAATTAGCAGAAGGTCGATTTTTTGAAGATATGGCACTTGTTATTCAAATTTTGTATTTTTTAGGAAAAATGGTTACGGTTCCTAAAACCTATTATAACTATAGAAGGTCTCCTAATTCTACTGTCACATTAAAAGATGCTAAGCATGAAAGAGATTATGAATGGGCAGAACATGAGCTTTATTCATTTGCAGAGCAACATGGAATTATGCTTTCCAAGAGAAAAAATTTTAATAAAAAAGAATATTTCAAATTTTGTGGTTTAACTCTTTTGAAAATTTATCATTATGACAATGTTATAAAATACAAACTTTTTGGTTTTATTCCTGTTTTAAATAAATATGTGTGTTAAATTGGTGTGAAATATGTTATATTAAATGTGTAAAATAAATGGAGTTTAGCTATTTTTATGAAAAAAGTTTATGCATTTGATATGGGAAAAGCTAGTATTGGATACTGTGTTAGAGAAGGTCATAATATTTTAGAAGTTAATTCAATCATTATAGATAAAGACCATTCGGACATTAGTAGTATAAGAGATAGAAGACGAGTTTATAAAAATCTTTTAGCACATAAATCAAGAGAAAGATATTTTGATAAGATATGGACCAGCTGTGGACTTGAAAAATTATCAAACGATGATTTTAGATTAAAAAAAGAATTTCCTTCAAAGAACGAGAATTGTATATACACGTCTTGTTTGCTTCGAATAGCATTATTACAAAATCAAAAACTTGAAGAATGGCAAATATATAAAGCTCTTCGCAATGCCATTCAAAGGCGAGGTTATGATGCAAATTTGCCATGGAAATCTGTGTTAAATGATGATGATAAACAAAATATTGAATTAATCCAGAAATACACACAAGAAAACGGTTGCGAACTGATTAATTCTGATAAATATAAATATCCATGTTATTATGATGCATTGCGGTTAGGGCTTTGGAGAGAAGACTCTCCAAATAATTTAAGCCGTAAAAATAATTCGCAAAATAATTCAAATAAAGTTAGAAGTACTGCCTATGTAGCTCCACGTAGTATGGTTGAAAAAGAATTGATTGAGATGTTTAAAAATGCACAAACTCAATTAGTACAACTTCAAAAATATTCAGTAGAAGAATTTTTATATGGAACTTATCAAGAAGCCTATGGCTCTTATGTAAATCCTGATTATAGAAAGTTTTTAGGAAGCAATAATGATTGGCAAGGTGTTTTGGGACAAAAAATTCCTAGATTTAACAATAGAATTATTGCTAAGTGTAAATTGCTACCTAAGAGAAATGTATGTAAAGCGGATACAATAGAAAATGTTTCGTTTACTTTATTAATGAAATTAAAAAACTTGAGAGTAACTGATTATAATGGCGAAAAGGTAAAATTATCTCCAAATGAAATTAATGAAATATATCAAAATTGGCTCAAAAAGGTTGAAAATCGAAAAAACAAATTAGATACAACTATTACCAAAAAAGAAATAGAAACAGTTTTAGGAATAAAAATTAGTGACAAGATTGAACCAATGAAAGCTAATATATCAGGGCGTTCATCATTTTGTAGGCGAGCTTGTTCTATTATGAATAAAGTAATTTTATCTGGAGAATTGTATCCAAATAATATGGATATATCTGAGTTTGTAGATCCCAATACTGCTACTAATGGAATTACTGAAGAAGAAATAAAAACAATGTTATCCAAAATAGGAGACTGGAATAATTTATTTATACCAGATAATAGAAATGAAAATGCAGAATTATCTGATATTGCAAGAACAAAAACTGATATTATGATTGGTAATATTACAAACCCAATTGTAAGAAATCGTTTACAAATATTTAGAGATTTATTGCTTAATTTGTATATAAAATATGAAAAACCAGATGAAGTAATTTTTGAATTTGTAAGAGAAGGTGCTGACAATTCTTTATTTGGCAAAGTCAAAGCAGAGAGTGCTTTAACAAGTATGAAAAAACAAGAAAAAGAAAATCTTTTAATAAAAGAAGAATTGGAAAATGCTAATGCATTAAGCCCAATAAATTTTGAAAAATTAAAATTATTAAAAATGCAGTGTGGTAAATGTGCATATTCAGGTTTGCCAATTGGTTTAGGAGATTTTGATAAATGTGAGATAGATCATATTTATCCAAGAACTTTGGGTGGGAATGATGCTTTGTATAATAGAGTATTGTGTTTTAGAGTAGAAAATCAAAAGAAAGCTGGTAGAACTCCTTATGAATGGTTATCAACAGATAAATCGGCGTGGGAAATTTATGTAAGCAGGCTGAATGAGATTAAAAAAAGTTTAGGAAAGAAAAAATATGAATTATTAACAAGCAAACCTGAAGATTGTGCAAAATTGATAGAAAGTTACAATGGTTTAGCAGAAACAAGTCATATTGCAAAAATTGCTCAACAAATAACTGCATTTATTTTTGGTTGGGGATTGCAAATAGAAGGAGAAAATCGTCATATTTATGTAAATAATGGTGCTTCTACACATGCTATTCGTAAACGATATGGTTTAAATAAATTTTTAGGCAGTGACATTAAGAAAAATCGAGAAAATGATAAACACCATGCATTAGATGCAATTTGCATAAGTTATTCTAGAGATTTTAAATATGATAAAAACTTAAATAAAGATGTAATTGATGGATTTAATCCGGTTGCTGTTAAAACTGTTATAGATTCAATCATGCCATATCCTTATACAAATAAAAAGCCATTTAAAGGAAATACAAGACCTCTTGAAACAATTTATGGATTAAGGATATACAACAATAAATCTTATATTACTCAGAGGGTTGATATAAGCACAATTGAACAAAAAGATAAAAAAATAAAATCAATTATTGATGAAATTATAAGAAATGATTTGTTGCAAAAATTAGATGAAAATTTATCTGCAAAGGATTGGCAAAATCTCTTACAAAGCTATGTTCATCCAACAAAGAAAACAAAAGTGAAAAAAGTCATGATTATTATTTCAGAAGGAGAAATTACAAAAGATTCAAATGATAGAACAAGAATTGGCGAATATTGTGATTTTGGAAACAAAAACACTAAAAATCAATTTAAGCATTCAAAAGGTCATAAAGGACAAATTTTGTATTATGATCAAAAAAATAAAATTAAAGTAATGCCTATCTATGCCAATCAAAAATCAGATGATGTAAAAATAAAACTTCAAAATATGAATTGTAAACTTTATCATAAAGGAGAAATGTTTTATTCAGGATGTTTGATAGAGGTAGAAAAACCTTTTGAAGCTACTGTCTATAATAAAATTATTGATGAAACAGGAAAAGAGAAATTAGTATCAAGCAGAAATATTGTAGAAGAAGGCTTATTTAAATTAAGAACAATAAAGAGTAATGGTGAAGTCAAATTAGAAAATAATTGTGGAATTGAAATTTCAACTAGAGTAACAACACTTGCTGAATTAAATTTTCATAAATTAAAAAGTTGACTTTAGGAAAAACTTATTTATACATGTAATATGTCATACCACATATTACACATATCTACTCCAAATTGTTCATTGTACACAGATAAAGGTTTGTTTTTCTGCGAATATGATGATGGAAGTGCTAATAAAATTGCCATTGCAGACATAAAGGCTATTGTAATAGCAACATGCGGTGTAAATTTTACAAATCATTGTTTGGCTAAACTATTAGAAAATGATATCGTGATTTTACATTGCAATAAAAGTTATCAACCAACAGGCTGGAGTTTACCATTAGAACGAACTGTAAGAACTAAGGTATTTTATAATCAAATTGCGCAGAATAAAGATTTTGAAATAAAGCTTTGGAAAAAAATTCTGAAACAAAAAGTAAATAATCAAGCTCAAAACCTTGATATTATTAGTTGTAAAAGACACAATTTATATAAATTAATTGAACGACCATTAATAAGTGAAGCTAATATTGCCAAACAGTATTGGCAAAAATATTTTTTACAATTTAACAGAGAAATAAAGCGAGAGCATGAAAATGCCCAAGAGTTTGAAAATATTTGTTTGAACTATGGTTATGCAATATTCAATACTCTAATTTATCGTTCTTTGATTATTCATGGAATGTTGGCGAGTTTGGGTATACACCACGAAGAGAAATACAAAAGCACTCCTTTGGTTTATGATTTAATAGAACCATATAGGGCTTTTGTAGATTATTACTTATATAATTTCTTTTTACACTATCCACAGGAATATAAAAATAAAAATTTAAAAGCATGGAGTAAATATGTTGCCGAATGTTTAAAAAATTATCGTTTAAAGATTAATGACACTAGTTATAAAATATTAGATATTATTGATATTTATGTTGAAAAAATAGCAGAATCTTTTATTAATTTTGATTGTAAAAATATATTTTTACCAGAATTGAAAAAACAATACCTATATATTGATAAACAAAGGAATCGAGAATATGAGGAGTAAGTATCGTATGGGATGGCTTGTCGTTTGTTTTGATTTGCCTGTTGTAGAAAAAGAAGACATGCGTCAAGCTAACGCATTTCGTAAGCTTTTGCTCAATCAAGGATATTTTATGCTTCAAAATTCCATTTATGTAAGATCTTGTGTAACTTATGATAAAACAGAACAATATATTCGGAATTTAAAGATAATAGCACCGAAAACAGGTACAATCTCGGCATTTTATATTACAGATAGGCAATGGAGCTTATCTGTTTGTATAGAAAAAGCCAATTATAAGGAATCTAAATACAAAAAGAAATGTGGCGAAAAAGCCGACAAACAAATGACATTCTGGTAATTTTATGCTAGAATGTCACTGTATTACAAGATTTTAAGGATTAGAGAATGAGTCAATTCGTACAATGTAAAGGAACTAGCTCCATACGTAGAAGAGGAGTTAACTATTCTCTTGTCAATTATGATTGGACTGTTAGCTTAAAGTATATTACATTTGTATTGTATCATATTTTATTCAATTTGTATATCCTATTATAACATACTTTAAACTAACAGTAAATCAAAACCCTACAGCTTGGAGGTTGTCCAGCTTAGCATTATAACATACTTTAAACTAACAGTAAATCAAAACGATATTAAACATCATTATATTATTTACTCATTATAACATACTTTAAACTAACAGTAAATCAAAACGTATGGTGCGATAGATTCCTGTACTTTTATTATAACATACTTTAAACTAACAGTAAATCAAAACGTGTCTTTAGGAGTTCTACATTATGAATTATAACATACTTTAAACTAACAGTAAATCAAAACGAGTTCCTTGCAAAATTAAATTTAAATTTTAATTTATTAAAAATTATGTTATATTAACCTTGTAGCATAATGAGGGCGAATATATGTACTATCAAGGATTAATTAACAAATACAGAAAATACTTACCTGTAACAGATTCTACACCGATTGTTACTCTTAACGAAGGGAATACACCTTTGATTAAGGCTGATAATCTTGCTCGTAAAATCGGGTTAGAATGTAACATTTATCTAAAATTTGAAGGATGTAATCCTACAGGAAGTTTTAAAGACCGTGGAATGACAATGGCTGTTACTAAGGCTAAAGAAGCCGGTGCAAATGCAATTATATGCGCTTCTACCGGAAATACTTCTGCTTCTGCTGCAGCTTATGGCGCTAAAGCCGGTTTAAAAACGTTTGTGCTTATTCCTGATGGTTATATTGCATTGGGAAAACTTTCTCAAGCTATGATGTATGGAGCTGAAATCATTGCAATTCAAGGTAATTTTGATGAAGCTTTAGAATGTGTAAGAGCAATTTCAGACACTCATCCGATAACATTGGTAAACTCTGTTAATCCTTATAGGATTGAAGGTCAAAAAACCGGTGCATTTGAAGTTTGTGATGCTTTGGGAAAAGCTCCTGAATATCATTTTATACCGGTAGGAAACGCAGGAAACATCACTGCTTACTGGAAAGGTTACAAAGAATATTTTAATGCTGGTATTGTTAAAAATCTACCAATGATGATGGGTTATGAAGCAGAAGGTTCTGCTGCCATTGTACGTGGAGAAAGAATTTTTAAACCTGAAACCCTTGCTACAGCAATTAGAATTGGAAATCCTGCAAGCTGGAAACAAGCAGAAGCTGCCAGAGATGAAAGTAAAGGTAAAATTGGTTGCGTGAGTGATGAAAAAATTGTTGAAGCATACAAAATGTTGGCTTCAACGGAAGGTGTACTTTGTGAGCCAGCAAGTGCTACGTCAGTAGCAGGACTTATTCAAGCACATTCGCAAGGACTTGTAAAACAAGGTTCTGATATTGTTTGTGTACTTACCGGTAATGGTTTAAAAGACCCTGATAATGCGATTAAATACTCAAATTCTGATGTTAAAAAGACAAGTTCAGAACTTAAAGACGTATTGAAAGTAATGGGTTTTTAGAAAATAGTAAATGTCGGCTTAGTAAAGTCGACCTAAATATAATGAAATTGTACATTTATAGTTAAATATGGGAATACACCGTTAAAGTTCCTACTTTCGGCACAACAAAATTTGGTGGAATTAAGCCGGAAAGGAGGTGCGACTGTGAGCATTAAACTACTAATAAAAATAGTAGCAGTACTAGTGCTACTATTTTTAAGTTCTTTATCTGCTCTATAGAGAACGGTGGACTGAGTGTAACCTGACCGTTGCACTCAGGTTCCCTATAACATAATTATTTACTATGTTAATAATTTTGTCAAGATTATCAATACTTAAAAAGGAAACCAAATGCTCAATAATATCAAAAGAATAGTTATAAAACTTGGAACAAATGTTTTGCGCAATGACGAAGGTGAAGTTGCTTTGAGCCGAATTTATTCGTTTATAGAAGATATTGCAAAACTGGTGAAATCAGGAAAAGAAGTTATTGTTGTGACAAGTGGTGCTGTTGGGCTGGGAAAGAAAAAACTCGATTTGGATTCAACCGATGGAGATGGGGTTAAGCAGGCATGTGCTGCGGTTGGGCAAAGCCGATTGATGTCATATTATGAAAACGGTTTTGGAACTTTCGACATTCCTGTTGCACAAATTCTTTTGACAGAAGATGATTTTTCTTTGCGACATAGATATTTGAGTCTTAGAACAACTTTGAATAAACTTCTTGAACTCGGAGTTGTTCCGATTATTAACCAAAATGACACAGTTTCAACAATTGAGCTTAATGATATGCTTTCAGGCATGCAAGTTTGTTTTTCTGACAATGATAAACTTTCAGCTCTTGTGTCAAGTGAATTGGATGCGGATTTATTAATTCTTTTGTCTGATATAGATGGACTTTATACAGCAAATCCTAAGACCGATAAAAATGCGAAACTGATTAGCCAAGTGGATTGTGTAACAGATGAAATTATGGCTTTGGCAGAAGGTGCTTCGGAAGGCGGACGTGGCGGAATGAAAACAAAACTTGAAGCTGCAAAATTAGTAACTAGGTTTGGTGGCAAAGTTTTGATTGCAAATGGAAAAACTCCTTATATTATTAACAAAATTTTTGGAGGAGAAGAAGTTGGCACAATGTTTATGCCGACAGAAGAAAATCTTTCCGGTAAAAAACGTTGGATTGGTTATGCAACGAATGTTCGAGGAAAACTTGTGGTAAATGAAGGTGCAAAGTCAGCAATATTGGATAAATGTACAAGTCTTTTGCCGATAGGAATTGTTGAAGTTATCAATGATTTTAAACAAGGAGAAGTTGTTTCAATCTGTGACGAAAACGGAACAGAATTTGCACGTGGAATGGTTAATTACGATTCAGATGAGTGTCGAAAAATTGCAGGAGCACATTCTGATAATATTTTGAACACTCTTGGGTATAAAAATTATGATGCAGTAATTACAAGGGATAATATTACAGATTTGGCATAATAACAGACGGGGAATGTTTTTTATATGAAATTCTTTTTATACTCTGTGTATGAAAGAATTAAATTCTGTTAACAAATTACTCATGGCTTGTACAGGTAGTACTGTTTTACACTACGATAAATGGAGTGAAGAACATGCATACAAAGGAGTTGGAGGCGCTAAACACAAAAAATGGATTGCAAATGTTTTGCCTTCAGAACTCTTAACACGTTCTTTGAAACGAGCAGTTGATTCAATTGTAACTCTCTCAGAATCTGATATTTTTTATCGAGAATTCCCTTGTTGTATAGAAACTCCAAATTATGGTGATAATTGGGGGAGATTTGCTAATTATATTGAAATTAATAATCGTGCTATTGCAGAAATGAATGGAGATAAATGCAAAAATGGCTTAATCAGTTCAATTAAATTGTTACCGGCTATTCCTCCATCAGCAAAAAGCTGGGCAAATTGTATTATTTTATCTCAAATTTTTCCAAATATTTATGGAGATGGATATAATAAAGCACCTTGGGAAGAGAATTCAGTTTATGGATTGAAACTTGGAATGGGTTATAGTGAAAATATTATTGACAATCAAGTTAATATTTCACCGGAAGAACAATTCTTAGCATTCAATGATTTAGCACATTTTAGAGGAATAAAGACCGGTTTCCGAATGATACTGTCAGAAGACCAATTGAAAATTTCTCAACCTTATAAGGAAGATGAAAGTTTTCGTTGGTGGAATAAAGAACACGAAGAAATCTTCATAAATGAATGTGTAAAATTAATCAATCTTGGATTTGAAGCCATCTTTTTTGATTCGGCAAAACATATTGGCGGTTATGATTGTGCAAATTATGCCGGAGTTGGAGCCTTGCCACAGTATCATCAAATGCAATATATTTTAAACGAAATCCGCTCAAGAAGTGGTAAAACAAATATTAGTTTTGTTGGAGAAAAAAGCTCTGAGGATTTTGAACGTTACAGATTGATGGGATTGAATGCAGGAACGGCATTTGTTCATGTTGATGATTTTGATACGGTAAAATATTGGTCAGAAAAATTAAAATATAACAGAAACTATGCCCCCGGAGTAGAAGTTTCAAACGATAATGATTCAGGCGGAAGAAGTTATGAAGAACGCTTAAACCGTATTAAGAACTGCTTTTTTGCGTTTACGTATTCTTCTGATAAATTGCCAAGTTTTATGCAAATGGAAGATTTGTTTCCTTTAAGATATGACACAAATACGCATCATTTAATGATGACTAATCCTTCTTATTCAACAGACGGAACTGTCAAAAGTCATTGGGAAAACCTTTTTGCAAAAGACGACGGCAGATATTATAATCATCAGGTTGGTGAAATATTTGCCTACGCACTAGAGTTATAACTAACCACCGGCAGATTTTAAATCTTTTTTTCTATCATTAAGTTTATATGGATTGGCAAGATATGCTTTTGTTAATGCATCATTTCCACTAACTTTACCGGTAGTTGAATCTATACTGAATTTAAACTGGTCTGGATTCTTACAACTTGTTTTATTGTATGTACAATTTTTCCCATTAGGATTAATGTCAATATCTACACTGGAAGTGCTATTAACTGTCCATACTGTTCCATCTTTAGTTGTTATTTTATTACCAGAAATTGTTGAAACATTAAATTTGTCCGCTAAAAGGTTTCTATACTTATTAGCTCCTTCATATTTTGCATCATTATATGCCGGATTAAGAGGACGTTGTGTGCAATTAAAACCTTTACAATTGCCATCGGTAATATAAAGACTCATGTCGCTCAACAGGTCTTCATTAACATCATTTAACATTTTATATGCTTTTAAAACTGCAACTTTACTTTTGTCTGGAATAATTCCACTGATTAATGGTGCTGTAATTGCTGCAATTACACCAACGATACCAAGTGCAATAATAACTTCTGATAAAGTAAAACCAAGTCTTTTCATGCTCTTAAAACCTCTTATTTATAAGTATATTATATTATTTTCTTTTCATGTATGCAAGCCAGAATGTACCTGCGACAAATAAAAGTGCACCAATAATATTACCTATTGTTACAGGAACTAAATTATTTATCAAAAATGTTTTTAAATTTAATGTTGCAAGTTGTTCTGTCGTAAATCCTGATGCTGTAACAACTGCTTCAGAAGTTTTTACAAGCAAACCATTTGTAATCATATACATGTTTGCAACGCAGTGTTCGTAACCACACATTGCAAATGCTGTAATTGGGAACAATATAGCCCAAATTTTACCTGAAACATCTTTTGCAGCAGCAGCCATCCATACAGCCATGCAGACAAGCCAGTTACAAAGGATACCACTGGCAAGAGCTTGAGTAAATGTTAAATGGACTTTTCCATAAGCAACTTTTAATCCCAAAACGCCAAGAACTTCATTTGTTCCGTGGTATGCATTTGCAAAATGAATTAAAGAAGCAACGATAATTGCTCCAATAAAGTTTCCTATGTAAACCCAAAACCAGTTTCTAAAGAGCTTTGCAACAGGAATCTTTTTTTCCAAAACAGACATACTGATAAGAACATTACCTGTAAACAATTCTGCTCCGGTAAATACAATCATCATCAATCCGGCTGAGAAAATAATCCCGCCAAGCATTTTAGCAAGTCCAAATGCGACAGAATCAGTCCCTGCCATTGCAGTAAGTGAAGCTTGAGCCCCAAACGATATAAAAGCACCTGCTGCCATAGCAAGAATCAAGGTTTTGATTTTTCCATAAGAAACTTTTGCCGGCATGGCTTTAGTAGCAAAATTTTCTGCAATTTGTTTTGGTTTTGCGCATAATTCCATTTCTATATTTTCGTTTGACATAATTTTCCTCTCTAAATGTTTTTAATAAATTTATTTTATCAAAAATATGTTAATTTGTAAGTAAAAAGAGGCGGATGGCATTTCAAAATGCCATCCGCCTCTTTTATTATTTTATTATTTCAAGAAATCAACTTTTCCTGAATCTAAATGATAATAAGCAGGAACTACTTTAACATTATGTTCCTTCATATACTTAACTAAATCAGTATCTTGAGTCATCAGTTCTTCAATGTCCTGCATAACGTGAGCTTTAACAACATTGTCTGAATTTACTTCTTTGCCATTAGCTTTACATTGATCAACTGCCGGTTGAATAGAATCTTCTAATGCTTTTATATACTCAGTTTCAGATACTCCTGACAAAGTTGCTGCAATTGCTCCGCAATCTTGGTGTCCCATAATAACAATTAGTTTTACACCACAATGCATAACTGCGTACTCAATACTTCCAATTACGTGTTTGTTTAGAACATTTCCAGCGTTTCTGATTTCAAAAATGTCGCCTAAACCTTGATCAAAAATTAATTCAGGCGGAACTCTTGAATCAGAACAAGAAAGAATAACGACAAAAGGATGTTGTCCTTTTAGCATATCTTTTCTGCGTTGTTTTGTTTCATCAGGGTGTTTTTGGTGTAGTTTTACAAAACGTGCGTTACCTTGTTCAAGTTTTTTAAGAGCTTCATTTGCTGATAAATTATCAATGTTATGTGCAAAAGAAGGGCACATATTGAACAAAAAAGCACTCATTAAACCTAGTGAAAATAGTATCTTTTTCATTATTTTACCTTTCTAATTTTCCAGATATAGCTTAACTCTTAAAGAAAATATTGCAAGAATTAATTTAACGTTTTATATGTTTTTATTGCATTTATTAATTTTGAATTATTTTGGATTTCATAAATTCTAACAAGTGCCCATTTTGCGAGTTTTTTGCTTTCAATATCTGTAATAGATTCATCTGTTTTTGCTAATTCAATATTTTTGTTAATCACGTTATACATATTTATTAATGTTTTATTATCCATTCTGTGAATTGGTCTGATAAAATAATCTGCAACTCCTCCTGAATGATAACTTAATGTGACATATAAACTTTTGATGATATCTTGAGTCTTTTTTAATTCCCAATCCAGAAAAATTAATAGCTCACTTTTGGTTCCGTGTCTATAAATATAAGTTTTTATCATATTTAGTGTGTTTTGTGGTAAGAACTCCAAATTAGTCATAGTTTTAGTTAATTCTTTTATAAAATTTGGAACTTCACTTGCTGTTATTCCGAGTGCTTTTGCCAGAATTATTTTGTCGCCAAGTTTTGTGTAGGAATTTTTTAGCGGACGAAATTTTTGCAATGTCCTATTTTGCATAAGAGTGTTAAATTCTGCACTGGTAATATTTGTTTCAATTAATTTTTGAATTTCAGGACGATTATTTATTAAAAATTGTGTCTTTTGAGTTTCCGTAATGTTACTGGAAGTAAGTATCCTATGTAAAATATCAATATCAATACAGCTAATTTTGTTAATTTCCATAAAAACTCCAATATGCAATGATTCAAGTTTTGAGTTTTTTCGCAACCTCTTTTATTTTATCAAATTCTTGGATGTTTAATTTGAAATGTTAACTTTTGTAAAGTTGGTGTGAATTGTTAAGCACTTTCTTAACAATTTGCGTTTTTTGATGTGAAATTTGCTTTCTACGTAAAAATTTATTAAGCAATGTAACAAAGCGCTAAAAACCCCTAAAGAACGCTAAAAATAAGCCGATAACACATACATCAGAAGTCGTTACTAAGGAGTATGTGATATGAAAAAAGTGTTAGTTGCGTTAATGGTTTTCTTTACTTTAACAATTACTCAAGCGTTTGCGTACAACTTAAAAAGTTTTACATCAGATGCAAAAATTATGGCGGCTATGCAATTGTTAGAACAAAATGGCGATTACGATGTTTTTGCCAATCTTCAAAAAAATTCAGTAAAAGTAAAATTTTATCACTTATCAATGAATAATGTTTATGCAGCTAACGCTTACGATGAATTCGGAAGAAGAGTTATTTTGATTAATTCAATCTATAAAGATGCTCCTGTTGAACAAATTGCTTGTTTAGTAGCTCACGAAAGTTGTCACACAGCAAGAAAAGCAACTTTGGCTGAAGAAACAACTGCAACTTCAAAAGAAGCAGCTTGCTGGGCTAAATTAAAAAGAAACAGTGTAACATATCCTGAAACAAAATTAACAAAAAGATTAGACAAGATTGCCGGTTTACACATTGCTTCACAACAAGATGGTAATAACTATATCGAAGATAAAATTGCAAGTAGCAGTTTTTATAAAGCACAATTTAATTTGTAATATTTAATACGCTTTTATTCGCACATACTTGAGGCGCAAGCCTCTTTTTTTTGTAAACAAATTGTAACATTTAAGGCAATTTTTTCAAGAAAAAATACTTTATATTATTAAGAAATGTGGTAGTAATAAGGTGTTGGTATAATGACAATACAATCAATTACAAATCAATATAATTCAGAAAAAATTCCTGAAATAATGAAAGATTATCAGAATATTAAAATTTGTGCATGCAATAAAGAGCAAAAATGTTCTGATGATAAAGATTCCATTTTTAAATATGACATTGATAAAAAGATATCAAACAATGACCATATATGCGCTAAAGCAATGTCAACAATTGCGATTTTGAATGGTCCAACAAATATGAGTGATGTTTTTTCAGCTTATAAACAAATTAAATCTAAATTCAAAGATAAAATGCCTGATGGTTACGATCCAAAAATTGCGCAACATCCTGCCTCTTTCTTTCGTGGAACAATTTTACATGAATACTTGAATCCGAATTCTGAAAAGTGTATTGATAAAAATTTGGCAAAGCATATTGTAAAAAATGATGTAAGTTTGGCTGAAACAAAATTTGGAGAATGGATTTTAGATAAATTGGGTGTAGATGAAACAAAAAGAATTCCATCTACAGTTGAAAGTTTACAACATACTATCAATAATCCAGATTATGTTCTTGCAAAATCTTTTAAATCAAAAACTTTATTTGGCGATCTAACAGCCCGAGCATTAACAAGAACTTCAAAATATGGAACTTATATATTGGGTGGTATTGGCGCATTGCATGTTGCACATCAAGTAGCTGATGGTGAAAATATTTTCAAAGAAACCGCAAAAACAGCGCTACAAGTAGGAGCAACTCTAGTTGGAGTTGGATACTTAGGAGCGATTGGTTACAAACATTTTGGAACACTTGGCTCTTTAACGGGTATTACTGCTGGAACTGGATTAGGGGTATTAACCTCAAAGCTATTTTAACCTAGAAAGTCTTCGTCTAAAACCATCTAGAATGTGTTCAAACCCAGGGTCTGTCCCCCCATTAAGCTTAATAATTTCATTAACTGTGTCAATACCGTCTTGAGGATGAATATCTCCCCAGGCAACATCAAAACGCAATTGTTCTAAAATCTCTCCATAACGCTTGCATTTTTTTGATTCTCTTACAGCCCACTGATAATACTTTTGATTCACGGCTTGAAAATTTGTTTGATTTGATATTGGATTTATTAACATAATACACTCCTTGCAAAAATTGTAGCACGAAATAAAAAAGTTTATAACTCATTGACAATAAGATTGTGAAGTCGTACACTGGTAGAGTAATATAGAGTGTTTACTACATTTTGTGTGGAGTTAAGGTATGGGATTAAGAAGAAACAATGCACTTCAATTTTTGCAAGACAAGACAAGTGATTATTCAGAGCGTGTAGCTTTAGGAATGAAAACTCCTTTGGGTTGGAATGAGTTTACATATAGCGGAATTGGAATGCTTTCAAGAAAGCTGGGACATTATTTTATAAACGGGCTTATGTTACAAAAAGGCGAAAGAGTTGCAATTCTTTCTGAGTCAATGCCGGAATATGGAGCATGTGTATTTGGCTCTATTTTGGCGGGTTTAATTACAGTTCCGCTTGATATAAAATTAACCGAATATGAACTTCAATCAATTCTTTCGGATTGTGAACCTACTGTTTTACTGGTTTCAAAATCTTTGGTTGATAAAGCCAAAAAATTACAAGAGCTTGTCCCTTCAATAAAAACTGTTTTATTAATTAATGAACCTTGTTGTACAGATGAATTCACAAGCATTCATTTGTTACCAGAAAATTATAACTGCAAATGGCGTCATAGAAGTTCTAAATCTACAGCATTAATCATTTATACGTCAGGAACAACAGGAGCGCCAAAGGGAGTGGAAATTTCTTTTGAAAATATATTTGCTCAGCTTGACGGTGTTCAGGACGCTCTTGCATCTATTCTTGGCGGAAAAACTGTCACAGTTTTGTCAATTTTGCCAATGAACCACTTATTTGAAATGACAGTTGGATTTTCAATTTTCTTGAGCATGGGATTTTCTGTTTATTATGCAAGAAGTTTAAAACCAAAAGATATTTTAGGTATTATGCGTGAAAAACGTGTAGAATTTATGATTGTAGTTCCGGCATTTTTAAAACTTTTGAAAGCCGGTATTGAATCAGAACTTTCTGCTTCACCAAAATATGTTCAAATTGCTTTCAAAGCAATGTTTGCGATAGCTAAGTTTTTACCATTCTATTGTGTTAAAAAAGCTTTATTTAGTAAGATACACAAAAAATTTGGCGGACATTTTATGGGATGTATTTCAGGTGGAGCACCACTTGATATTGAAGTTGGAAAATTTTTTGAACGAATCGGGATTAAAGTTTTCCAAGGATATGGTTTGTCAGAAACAAGTCCTGTTGTTTCAGTAAACTATGATAAGCGTCAAGATATCGCCTCTGTCGGTCGTCCTTTGAAAGGTTTTGAAGCAAGAATTGATAAAGAATCTGGCGAATTACTTTTGAGAGGTAAATCTGTAATGAAAGGTTATCATAACCAACCTGAAATGACAGCAGAAGTTATAGATTCTGATGGATGGCTTCATACCGGTGATATTGCAAAAATTACAAAAGATGGACATATTTATATTACAGGAAGAATTAAAAATATGATTGTTCTTTCCGGTGGTAAAAAAGTATTTCCGGAAGAAGTTGAAGCTGTATTAGATAAGAGTCCATATTTTGCAGAAGTTTGTGTATTGGGTGTTAAACGTACATTTGGAGCAAAAGATGGCACAGAAGAGGTTGCTGTTGTAGTTGTTCCAAAAGATGATATTGTTGCAAAATATGATTGGGAAACTGTTGAAAAACTTATTCGTGAAGAAGTTAAAAAATTATCATTGCATTTGACAGCTTACAAACGACCTGTAAATGTTACAATAACAAAAGATCCGCTTCCAAAAACTACAACCAGAAAAGTTAAGCGAAAAGAAGTTAGAGAACTTGTTAAAGCATAAAAAAAATAGAATTGGGGCGAGCTCATATTGAGCTCGCCCCAAACTTTATTATTAGAATTCGTAAGAAAATAGAATTTGTTCTATTGGATTGTGAAAAACGAAGATTTTATGTTTTTATTAACAAAGAAAAAGCACTCGCTTAAACCAATTATCAAAAAGAAAGATTATTTCCTTTTGTGGCGTATGATATAAGTAGAACTTACACATACGGGCGAGTGTTACGAAAAATTAACCAAGCTGAGAACTGCTTGTAATTTGAGTATATTACATTATATAAAAAAATGCAATATATTTTCTGGTTATTAGTAACAAATTATTAAGCAATAAATTGCAATTTTGCATTTAAATAAGAACGAAAATCAAAATTATACGCATTAAATTGGCAAGTTTGCCGTTAATTTTTATCTTTTAGCTTAGTAAGATAAAAATATGGAAAACGAGTTTGATAAAAAATGCTTTGCATCAAGACTAAGAGAAATTAGAAAATCCAAGGGGCTAACACAAGAAGAAATTTGTGATATAACCGGCATTGATGTTTCTAATTACAGTAAGATGGAAACGGGTAAAATTGCTCCTTCTATGACTTCTTTGTATAAATTAGTATTCAAAGCAGGTTTTGTTCCGAATGAATTATTTGAATATGAACATCTCGGAACGGAAGAAACTCTCGATGAGAGTATTCGTGAGATTTATAAAGAACTTTCTTTTTCTGAGAAGAAATGTTTATACAAAATTCTGAAAAGTCTGAAAGAATTTAAAAAATAATTAAAAACTTTGACCAACTTCTAATATTATGGTTTTTTTCTTGATTTCATTAATTCTATGTTCAAAATCTTTGATATCGACTTTTATTGCATCAAATGTGTTGTAATGCATTGGAATAATTGTATTTGCATTAATCCATTTTGATGCAATAATGGCGTGCTCAATATCCATAGTATATTTACCACCTATAGGAAGCATTGCTATTTCAGGTTTATAAATTTCTCCAATCATTTTCATATTACTATTTAATCCGGTATCTCCTGCATGATAAATAATGGTGTTATTGATATTGAAAATAAAACCACAAGGGGTTCCGCTATAAATACCATCCGGAGTGGAACTCGTATGTGTAGAAGGTACTGCAATTGCTTTTCCCCAAGCATAATTTATCCAAGACCCAAAACCTATATCAATGGTTTTTGCTCCATTTTGATTGCAATAATTTGCTAATTCAAAGATGGCTGTAATTTTAGCGCCAGTTTTTCGTGAAATTTCAATCGCACTTCCCAAATGATCGCCATGACCATGTGTTACAAAAATATCTGTAACGCCTTCCGGATTATAATTTGGACATTTTATCAAAAAAGGGTCGATAAGTAATTTTTTACTATTTGTATTTATTTCAAATGCACTGTGTCCAAGATAAGTTATTTGCATATTTCCTCCGAAAGTTCTTTGTATATTATATATCGGCAAGGCGTTGCCTGTCCAATATAATTGTATTAGTGGCTATTTTATTAAGAAATGTAACAATATTATACAAAACATTAAAGAAATGCGGAAAAATGCCG
>CAZHEI010000009.1:0-33713 GCA_964531425.1 uncultured Vampirovibrio sp.
GGTTTTTCTGACAAGAAAAATAATAACCCAAAAGAACTTTAAATGCAAGCTTTTGAGTTATTATTTGCGTTACAAAAATTAAAATTTGAATATCAACGAAATGAAGCAATCAATTCTTATTCTACTATTTTTTACAAATTCATGATACAAGGGTGCAAAAAATTGCACCCTACAGCTCAAAAATTTATTGATGGAGATTGTATAAAAATTGATGTCAAAAATGATGAATTGGTTTTTGAAAAAGGATGTGACTAATTGTAAAATTAAGGTTTGGGTGGGAATGAATTTTGAATTGAATTAAAATTCAATGTTTTCAGCCGTAGGGTGCAATTTTTTGCACCAAAATCTATTCATAATCAAGCAACTTGATTTTATATTTGTCTTCAAAGTTACACCAATCTTTACTATAAAATCCATTAGCAACAAATTTGCCAAAAGATGAAAAGTCCCAATCTTTTGGTTTTATTTTATAATGTTTCATTGAATTGAAGTGAATATAGTCAATATGTTTGTACAAATCTTCTTCATTTCTGATTATAGGGTCATAGTACCTGCGTTGCCAAATACCTTTTTCTCCTCGTTTAACAGCTGATTCAGAAAGATTTTTGCAAATAACCACATTTGGAGCATTGATAGAAAAATTAAATTTTATTGTTCGTATGATTTTCGGAATATCACTTGGATTTGAAGCAGAGATTATCATGTGACAATGTTCTTTTAACACCGATATTGCAATAATTTTAAAATCATATTTATTTTTTGCATATTGAAAACTGTTTCTTAAAATATCAATATTTTGAATTAAAATCTCTCGCCTATTATATGTTACAAACGTAATAAAGACTGGATTTGATGAAGCTTTAAAATATCTTTTGTAATTGCTCATATTGATATAGTATCACAATTTTGGTGCAAAAATTGCACCCTACTACTACTTAATAAAAATTAATATTTGTATATCTCACAAATTTATTTTGTTATAATTTTACGGAAGGGATTCAAATGTTAAACATAGCAATATCACCAATCACAAATATATTCACAAATAGAGTGTCGCAAACAAATTCAGATGTACATTCAATCACTTTTCGTGGACTTGATAAAGATATTTTTCAATCAACAACTCCCGTTATTACAAAACTCACAAAATCCAATTTTAAAGAAATTTACGATTTATATTTGAAATACAGAGAAAGTGCTAATGTAAAATCATCAATAAAAGATGTTAAAAAATTCCTTAATGATGAACATAGAAGAACTGAAGACGAGATTTTTGTCGCAAAAATTAACGATAAACCAGTAGGTTTTCTACACTTTGGAAAGCAGTTTTCTACTCTTAGTGGCAACATACGTTACGTAATCAAAGCTATATTTGTAAACGAAGAGCACCAAGGAAAAGGTATTGCGAAAAAACTTATTAAATCAATACAAGACTTCGCCGGAAACACAGAAATCATTGTTAAAGCAAGGCGTTCAAACGAACACTCGCCATTTTTATATCCCAAAACCGGCTTTAAAGAAGACGAGCAATATATACACTTTGTTTATAAAAAGGACTAACCGTCAGTTGTAGTAATAGGTAAATAAGCGAATAAGTTGTTACAGTTTTTCTCTTGAAAAATCCCGTAACAACTTTCCATTTTCAATTTTCCATTTTGAGACTATTTTACCAATGTTGCTAAGTATAAATGCATATAATAAGCATAAACAACCCCGAACACTGCTCCTGCAAAAACTTGCATAGGAGTATGTCCAAGCAATTCTTTCAATCTTCCGCCGGCTTCTTTGAGTTCTTGTTTATAAATATCCATAATTATTCGATTTAAACAAGCCGCTTGTTTTCCAGCTGCACGTCTAACACCGGCTGCATCATACATAACAACAAGTGCGTATCCAAATGCCATTGCAAATTCTATTGAACTCCAACCGCAAATTAGCCCTACAGTAGTTGATAACCCCATAACGCCGGCAGCGTGAGAACTTGGCATACCTCCGGTTGTGGTAAACAACCTTAAATCAACTTTTCTTTTCCAAATAAGATGAACAAAAAACTTAGTTACTTGAGCTAAAATAACCGCTGATATACCAACAATTAAGGCTTCGTAACCTGTACCATAAATTTGACCTAAATTCATTTATACTCCTAAAATTCTATCTCTTAATTTATTCAAAATATTTCTAAATATTTCTGAATCGTACTTGTCGACTATACCATAACAGTCATTAATAAGCAATGCAAATTTTTGTTTAGCTTCTTCTAAACCATATAAAGAAACATAGGTAAGTTTCCCACTATTCTTATCTTTGCCGACAGTCTTGCCTAGTTCTTCAAATGTAGAAATTTCATCCATGATATCATCATAAATTTGGAAAGCTAAGCCAAATTTTTTCGCAAACTCATCCAATTCATCCAATGTTTTTTCATCAGCACCTGCAATAATTGCACCACTTCGGATTGGAAGTCTAAATAAAGCGGCAGTTTTATTTAAGTGTATAAAATCCAAAGTTTCCTTCGGAGATTTTACCAACTTTCCGCCTTCTGACTCAATATCAACAACTTGTCCTGCAATCAATGCATAAGCTCCTGCGAATTTAGTGTATTCATGAACAAGTTTCAAAACAGTTTCACAGGATAGCCCCTCTGATTTTTCAATAATCAACTGAGGTGCAAAGGTCAAAAGAGCATCTCCGGCAAGAACAGCATTAGCTTCTCCAAAAACAACATGATTTGAAGGTTGACCTCTTCTAAAATCATCATTATCCATACAAGGCAAGTCGTCATGGATTAAACTTTGAACATGTAACATTTCAATTGCACATGCCATCGGTAAAGCTTGCTCCAAATTTCCGCCCAACATCCTTGTTGTTTCCAAGCACATAACTGGTCGTAATCTTTTCCCAGGAAGCATTAGAGTGTATTTCATAGCTTTAAAAATATCTTCCGGATAAGTTATTTGTAAATATTCATCCAGTTTTTTATCAACAAGTTTAATCAAGTCTTTCATCATCAACATCCTTATAAATATTTTGTTTTTGTGTATTTCTTGCGCTTTGCCGTTTGCGAGAACTTATCTTTACCGCAACTTTGTCATGAGTTTGTTTATGCGCAACTTCGGTTTTTACGCCTTGATATTTTATTTTTTCTTTATATTCTTTGGCTTCCTCTACAAAGGCAACATAACTTTCATAACGAGTCTCGTCAATCTCTCCAATATGAGCCTTTATTGCACAATCTGTTTCATTAATGTGTAAACAATCTTGATACTTACACATTCCCTTATATGGAACCATTTCTACAAAAAGAGAATCCACATCGATTGGAAGTAAAAAATCAAATTTCAAATTACTAAACCCCGGAGTATCCACGATTCTTGAATCTTCATTCAAGGATATAATTTCACAATGCCGAGTTGTATGAGTACCTCTCCCTGTTTTATCGCTAACTTCTTTTGTTCTTAAATTAATCCCACTCACAGCATTTATTAAACTTGATTTTCCAACTCCAGAAGGTCCGCAAAGAACAGAAGTTTTTCCTTTTAAAATATTCTTAAATTCATCAATTCCATATCCTTCAAGAGCAGAAGTAAAAAGAATGTCAAAACCCAATGGTTCGTATATTTTAAAAACTTTTTCTATCGTTAAATCATCATTTGAAAGGTCATTTTTATTAAAACACAAAACCGTATTCAAATTATGATATTTAGCAAATGCAATATAACGATTCAACTGAAAAAAACTTAATTCCGGTTCTTTTACCGCTGAAATAATAATAACTTGATCAATATTAGCAACAGTAGGTCTGGTTATATAATTTTTTCGTGACAATATCTTTTCAATAGCACCATCTGTAAATTCAACATAATCTCCAACATAAACCTTTTGTTTTTGTTTTTTTAAGACATGTCTGAGCTTACATTCAAAAATACTACCTTCTGATTGCACATAATAAAAATCTGAATGTATTTTAAAAATCTGACCTGTTTGCATAAATTTATCTTAGCACAAGAATGTTCAAAGTTTTGATGAATTCAAACTTATTTGATTTTAAATGTTATATTAGCAACCGCTGTAACTTTTTTATCAATTGTAGTCGAATCATTTATTCCCATATCTGAAACATCTGTTGAATCAACCGGTGTTATTTGGTAAACTCCCATACGAACTGATTGAATTTTCCCAACCCCATTTCCTGTAGCTTTTAACATTGAAGCTGCTCTAGCTTTTGCATCAACAGAAGCTTTTTCAAGCAAATTAACTTTTAATTCCGGCAATTTTGAATAGTTATAAGCGACTGAATAAACATTTATATCAATTCCTTGGCTAATTAAACCGGTAATATCATTAGAAATCTCTTTAATCAATTCAACATTGTCAGAACTGATTGTAAATGGCTGTGTTATTGTATACGCTTCTGGAATATTTGTGTAAGCTCCATTTTTAACATCACGTTTGTAGTCGAAATAACCATTTACGGTCTTGCGCTCGATTTTTAAAATCTTTTTATCCGCAAGATATTTTTCAACAACTTTTATCTGAGATTGCAAAGCACTATATGCTTCATTTTTATTAACTCTTTTAACATTTATATTAAAACTTAATGAGCCGGAATCAGATTTAATGATTTCGTAAGCAGAACCGGTAACCGAAATTGTATTTCCGGAAAAAGCAGTAACCAATGTTTTAGTACCAATAAGAATCGCCAAAACAACAATTAAACCTACAGTTAATAATTGTAATCTTTCTATTTTTTCTAACATTTAAATTTCTCCTATTATACATTTCCTGTTGAACTATTTCTGTCATCTTCGAGTTGTTTTAGTTGACGAGCATCAACTTTCTCATCCGGAGCGTAATTTGTTATGTGAGGAACATCAATATCAACATTGATATTTGCGTCTACCATTTCAATATCATTTTTTTCAAATTCTTTGATTTTTCCATCTTCAAATTTAACTGCAACAGAATTATTTAAGAATTGTATAAAACAAACTTTCCCTAATCCGTTAGGAGTCATAACAGTAGAACCAACCGGTGGCATACCTTTAGCAGCTTCTATGTAATTTGAGTATTCATAAGTCAAGCAACAAAGCAATCTTCCGCAAGTTCCAGAAATTTTGGAAGGAGCAATTGGCATACCTTGATCTTTTGCAAGTTTTACGTTTATTGATTCAAATTTTCGCAAATAAGATGAACAACAGAATGGTTTGCCACAAATACCTGTTCCATCCATAATTGAAGATTCATCTCTAACTCCAATATGGCGTAAATCAATTCGGATACGTTTGAAAACTTGTGTTAGGTCTTTCAACAGTTCACGAAAATCCACACGTTCAGGCGCTGTATAATAAAACGAAATTTTTCTTTTATCAAATGTTAAACGACATTGAACAAGGTTCATATTGAGCTTGTGTTTTTTTATAAGTTCTTTGCATTTGAAAAATGATGTTACTTCTTCTTTTTTTATTTCTTCGTAAATCATCATATCTTCTTGAGTCATTACACGAACAAATTCAAATGCTTCCGGAGTTTTTGAAGAATTTTCAAATTTTTCCGCTACTTTTGAACAAACTCGAAATGCTTTTAGGACTTCTTCGCCTTTTTCCGTGCGTACAAGAACTAATTTGCCGTCCATTTCTGACTTACAACAACCGGTACTTTCAATATTAAAATCTTCCGGCACATTCTTAAGAGGAACAAATGTATTTTTTAGATATTTAACTGCGTACTTTATCATATCTTTCTTCCTCTTTTAATTTACGATTCATAAGTTTTGACAAAACTTCTTTCGGAGTAATATCTGTATAAACAGCTTCATAAATAGCACTGGAAACCGGTACTTCTTCTCCTAATTTTTCAGCTAAATCACAAACAGCTTTAGATGTTTTTACACCTTCTGCAACTGAGCCTAATTCGGCTAGAATATCGTCAATTTTCTTTCCTTGACCAAGCATTGAACCAACTGTGTAATTTCTGGACATAGGGCTGGAACAGGTTGCAATCAAATCTCCCATGCCGGATAATCCATACAAAGTTGACGGATTAGCTCCTAATTTAACGCTTAAGCGAACGATTTCAGCCATGCCTCTTGTAAGAAGTGAGCCCATGCAATTGTCGCCAAGATTCATTGAATGCGCAAAGCCGGAAGCAATTGCAATAACATTCTTTAAACTTCCGCCAAGTTCAACTCCAATAACATCGGAATTTGTATACAATCTAAATTTATTCGGAACATTACAAGCTTTTTGAACAAACTCAGCAACAGCCATATCTTCACAAGCAACAGACGCCGCTGTCGGTTTGCCTTGCAAAACTTCTTTAGCTAAAGTCGGACCTGATAAAATAACGACTTTTTGCTCAGGAAGAACATCTTTAATAACTTCTGACATTCTCATAAGGGAATTCAACTCCAAACCTTTTGAAGCATTTACCAAAGGAGTTTCGGGATTGATACCTGCTTTTTTTAGTTGTTCACAAACCGGACGAACCCCGCTTGTTGCAACAACTGAAAGAATAATATCAGCACCTTCAATGGCTTTTTTTAAGTCAGATGTTATTTCAACTTTTTTATCAAGCTGAACTTCTAACGGTTTTGAGCAATGTTTATTTACGACTAAATCTTCGTATAAATCAGATTCTCTTCCCCATATTGCTATGTCTTCAAAATTGTCATTCAGTAACCAAGCTAAAGTTAATCCCCAACATCCAGGTCCAAGTACTGTAAGTTTCATATATAAAATAACTCCTCTAAGCTTTATTTTTAACCAATACAATTATACTATAACATTATTTGTATAGCTAAAAAGCTTTTGCAATGTAAATATTTGTTAAAATAAGCTATTTTATTATTGAGGCTGAAAACTTGACAAAGCTCGTCTTAATACACCACAATTTTTTCTTAAAGCTTCATTAGCTTCATCTTTATTAAGATTGCATTGCAACATCAAAATTGCAGTTTTAACCCCCCAATTACATTCAAGAAGTGTCTTTAAAGCGGTTGATGCATTTACTCCTGCAATTTCAGACACAATCCTAATTGCTCTATCCTTAAGCTTTTCATTAGTCGGCATCAAATCAATCATAAAGTTTTCATAAGTTTTACCGATTTTTATCATTGCTCCAGTAGTAAGCATATTTAAAACCATTTTTTGAGCAGTACCGGCTTTCATTCTGCTAGAACCAGCAATAACTTCAGGACCGACTTCAACACAAATTCCGAGTCCGACTTCTTCTAAAATAGCTGCTTTATGATTGCATGTTAAAGCAATTGTCTTACATCCGATTTTTTCAGCCTCAGATAGAACTCCCAAAAGGTATTTTGGATTTCCGCTTGCTGAAATTGCCACACAGACATCATTCTCTGTTAGAATTTGAGCATCTTCTGCTCCTAAGTCAAAATTATCTTCTGCGCCTTCAATCGGAATTCTTAACGCAGAATCTCCTCCGGCAATAATTCCTTGAACCATATCAGGGTTAACACCAAATGTAGGAGGACATTCAGATGCATCTAAAACCCCAAGTCTACCTGATGTTCCTGCACCAAAATAGTACAATTTTCCACCCAGCAAAAATTGTTTTGCAATAATATCAATTGCATGTGCTATATGAGCACTTTCGTCTTCCACTGCTCGAGCTACAATCTGGTCTTCTTCATTGATCTTTCGTACAATATCAATTGTTGAAAGTAAGTCAATGTTTTTAGTATTTTCATTTCTGTACTCAGTAATAACTTCGCTCATAAACACACACTCCTTTTTCCTATCTGATATAACAATGCCAATTAAAACATATTCATTAAATTAGCCATTTCAATTGCCGATTTTGCAGCATCTGAACCTTTGTTTCCTGCTTTTGTACCGGCTCTTTCAATAGCTTGTTCAATATTATCAGTTGTAAGCACCCCAAATATTACAGGAATTCCTGTTTCAAGAGAAACGGAGGCAACCCCCTTTGATACTTCTGCACAAACATAATCATAGTGGGAAGTTGAACCCTTAATAACTGCACCTAATGTGATTATTGCGCTGTATTTTTTAGATAAGGCACATTTTTTTGCAACAAGCGGAATCTCAAAAGCTCCAGGGCACCAAACAACATCAATGTTACTTTCATCAACACCATGCCTTTTTAATTCATCAATTGCACCAGACAACAGTTTACTACCAATAAATTCATTAAATCTTGATATAATAATACAGAACTTTTCTTCTGCAACAGTCAATAATCCTTCGTAAGTGTTTACCATACCTTCTCCTTAAAAACTCGTACGACTATTATACACAAATTCGAACTAATGGTAAATAGATAAACCTGAGAATTAAATGTTAAGAATTGTAAATAAAATCATCAAAATGTATGATTTTATTTCAAAAACATACTGCTAATATATACCTATACTCCTTAAAAAACGACGATACACATATCCCTAATCAACAGCTATGCACGATATTCGTTCATAGCTTTTTCTTTGAGGATGCGGAAAAACCCAAAAATTGACAAATTTTTGAGGTTTTTCAAATCCGACCTTAGGTGTGTGAACATCTGGTCTTTTTCAAATTGACTTACAAGCATGTAATTAAACTTCCAAGTTAAAAGTATTTACCCCTGCGGGATAGCACACAACCTTTTTTGATTTACTTACAAGTTTGTAGTTTTAATTACTAACTTAAAGCATTTACCCCTGAAACCGTTCCCAAGAGTTTTCGGAAAAATTAAAATTTTTCCGAAAACTCCTTTTGTAAATTTTTTGTAACATTTGTTCCCAAATAGTCAATTCTTTTCTATAAAATGTTTTTATTACTTTAGGTGGAAGGCTATGTACATACAATCAAGTTACGATAATGTGAATATGTGTGGTTCAAGTAGGAACTCCGGATTTTGGAATCGTCTAAAACAAAAAGTTTTAGACAACGTACCGGAACGTACCTTCAACGACAAGGGAAAAATTGATAAATGGAACAAATTAGATGGAGTTCTATCCCATCCTGCTGAAAACCGATTAATAATGGGGGCAACCGCATTAGTTACACAACCAGCCATAGACTACTATAACCACAAGGTTGATGAGGAAACTCGAGAAGTTTCTAAGAATAGAACTCTGGCAAAAATTATAGCTGGAACTGCTGTCGGCATCTTAGTACGTGGTTCAAGCTATGAACTCGTTAAAAGAATGACAGATGTAAAAGGAAAAGGTAAAGGAAAGCCTAAAAGCAAATCTTCCAGAGCTTTATTGCCGACAAAATTTTATAGAGAATTAGCGAAAAAGCCACAACTATTAAAAAACTATAGGAATGCTCTTTCCACAAGTTTAGCAATAGTTGCAATGTGTATTACTAATTTTGCAATAGATGCTCCTCTCACAGTTTTCCTAACAAACTATTTTAATGAAAAACATTCAAATAAAGCGAATAAACTTGATAAAAGGAGAAATGTAAATGAATAATCCTTTCACAAAAGTGTTAAATAGCGTTGCTAAAAGCTTTAAAGATGATCCTTCAAAAATGTTAATTAGAACAGGTGTTGCAGGATGGACACTTTCTTCTATTGCACAAATTGGTGCTGTTTTAATAAATCCTAAAATTTCAAATGAACAAAAAAGTTTTTTGATTCCACAAGAATTCGCAGATGCGGCTGTAAACATAGGATTGTTTTTTGTATTGACTTTAAGTGCGAAAAAATTTGTTTCAAAATTGTTTTCTACCGGAAAGTTCGCTCCAAAATCTGTTCGTAAATATTTGAATGAACATAAAGATTTATATGGCAAAAAAATCGGAAAACTTGATTTGAACTTGGATAATGTACTTGAAAAGAATAAAGATTTTCCTAGTGCAGAATACAGAGCATGTAAAAGTCTTGGGACAACTATTGCTACAGTCGGAGCAGGAGTTTTAGCTTCAAATATTATTACACCAATTATCAGAAATGAAATGGCATCAAACATGCAAAAAAAATATATAAATAATTCCACGAAACCTCTATATAACAAACCTCAAATTCAAACAACAACATTTAAAACTTCTGATATAAAAATTTAATCCCCTTCACAAAAAAAGATTAAGAAATGTAACAATATATACGTTGTCGTGCAATTTTATATTCTAAATATACTTTATATATATGTAAGCATTAAATAAACACAACACACAACCTTTCATACAACCTACACACTAACCTTCTACACACATGAGGAATTATTAAACAAGATTCCAAACCCGACTTTTCTTAGTTGGGTTTTTCTTTTTATTATACAAATTAAATTTCAGAAATTACAATCTCATAATTGCTTCCCAAATTCCTTCTGAGTAGGTTGGATGTGCAAAACAAACATTTTTAAGTTCTTCTATTAAAATATTATTTTGCATAGCTAGCAAAATTTGCTGAATCAGAGCAGAAGCTTCCTTCGATACAATGTGAGCACCTATAATAACGTCATTCTGAACAATTAGTTTAATAAAACCATCTGTAGAATCATCACACCACGATTTTCCAAGAGCTGTAATTGGCAAAGTAACTGTTTTACAATTTTCAAAACAATCCTGTTCTCTCAATCCAACCCAAGCTATTTCAGGTTCTCCATAAATAACCGATGGAATAAGCCTTTTGTCTAAAATTGTAGATTTCCCTCGTGCAATACTAATTCCTTGCTGAATTGCATAATGCGCAAGTTGAATTTCCCCACAAGCATCGCCAATAAGTTCACAATCTTCAATATTAGGTTTTACAGGTACTCTGCCTACAGCTGACAATATAAAATCCGGTTCAATCTCTGCACCTGATTTTAATGTTACAATTTTATCATTTATTCCAGAAACACAGTCATTCAGATAAAACTTAACTTTTTTCTGTTTAAATATTCGTTCAATTCTTTTAGAAACTTCAATATCAGCCAATGGAATCAAATGTTCAGCCATTTCAACAATGAAAACTTCTACTCCAAAATTAGAAAAAATTCTTGCCCATTCAATACCAATAGCACCGGAACCAATTATCAAAACCGATTTTGGCAATTTATCTATTTTTAAAACATCATCCGAGTTTAGAATAAATTTACCATCAAACTCCAAACCTTTTAGTTCTCTTGGTTTTGAGCCTGTTGCGACAATTAAATTACCTACTGAATATTCTCTATCAGCTTTCACTGTATTTTGATTAACGATTTCAGCTTCTGAATAAACTACGGTTACTCCTGAATTCTTTACCGCAAGCTCAAGAGATTTACGTATTTTTTCAACAGTTTTATCACGTTTTTCTGCAATTTTTGAAAAATCAAACGATTTAATTTCAAGTTCTAAGCCCAAATCTTGTGACTGTAAGACTTGTTTGTATATTTCAGAAGAGTGCAACAAAGATTTTGTCGGAATGCAACCTCTATTTAAACAAGTTCCTCCCAATTGATTTTTTTCAAATAAAACAACACTGTATCCCTTTTGAGCAAGAGCCATTGCAGATGTATAACCTGCCGGTCCACCCCCTATAATTCCATAATCAAAATCCATTAGCACCTCTCCTATTCTCAAGAATATTAACTTAATTGAATATTTAAATCAAGTTTTTATTTAGTTACCTTCAAGAATTCACTCTTGTCACCTAACAACTCAAATAAATACGTATTTTTTTTGTAATATTAGCTTGTAAAGTCCAAAACAATTTGTTATAATAGTAATCTCACAAGTCAAAGAAGAGGATAGCAAATGGATATAAGTTCAATTGGCGGAACAGCATTGACAGAAGAAGCTCGTATGACATACGGCGTTGCGTGTTTAAAAATGGCACAGCATTCTGAAAATGTAGCACAGTATCTAATATTAGATTCTGTAGAAATTTCTAATGAAGCAATGGAAAAATATCTTGCTGAAAAAAGTGGACAATAATAATTTATTCGTTTTCTACAAATATTTTTTGTTATTCGATTAAACTTCTAATTTCAAAATTCAAGATTGCAGTTTTTTATACACTTAGCAAATTTTCGGATAAAAAATAATTGGCAATAATTGATTTATTGATTATAATTAGGTGTGTAAAAATACAATAATTGTTATTCTTAAAATCTGGGAGGATAATGGTGATGACTGCAATTACGTGTGATATTAGGGATATTAATTTAGCCGAACAAGGTAAAAAGCAAATAGACTGGGCATTTAAAGATATGCCTGTATTAAAAACAATACGAGAACGATTCATAAAAGAACAACCGTTCAAGGGATTAAAATTATCAGCTTGTCTTCATGTGACAAAAGAAGTTGCCGCACTTTGTATAATAATGCAAGCAGGTGGCGCTGATACCCTGTTAGTTACGTGTAACCCATTATCAACACAAGATGATGTTGCAGCGGCACTTGTTAAATATTGGAATATTCCCGTTTTAGGTTACTTTGGAGAATCTGTTAAAACATACAAAGTTCAACTTCGCAAAGCGTTGGATTATAATCCTGATATCATTATTGATGATGGTGGAGATTTAATTTCTCTTCTACACACAGAAAGACCGGACTTAATCAATAAAATCATAGGTTCTACAGAAGAAACTACAACAGGTATTTTAAGATTACAAGCAATGGAGGCTCAAGGAACTCTCGGATTTCCAGCCGTCGGAGTTAATACAAGCTTAACAAAACACCTGTACGACAATCGTTATGGGACCGGACAAAGTGCTTTTGATGGAGTTTTAAGAGCTGCAAATATTCTTATTGCCGGCAAAACGGTTGTTATATCAGGTTACGGTTGGTGTGGAAAGGGGGTTGCCTTAAGAGCAAAAGCTCTTGGAGCGAATGTAATTGTTTGTGAAATCGACCCACTTAAAGCACTTGAAGCTGCGATGGAAGGCTACAGAGTTATGCCTATAGCAAAAGCAGCATTAGAAGGTGATATTTTCCTGACAGTAACTGGCGATAAGCACGTTATAGATATTCAACATATTTTAACAATGAAAAATGGGGCATTTCTCGCTAATTCAGGACATTTTGACCATGAAATCAACATTGCAGGCTTAAAAGCCCATACGATAGAAATCAAAAAAATCAGACCATCTTTGGAAGAATATGTTCTTGACAACGGGAAATCTGTTTATGTTCTGGCAGAAGGAAGAATTGTGAACCTTGTAGCTGCCGAAGGTCATCCTGCTAGTGTTATGGATATGAGTTTTGCAAATCAGGCTTTGGGTATGGAGTTTATTGTAAAAAATCAAGGTAAATTAGAAAATAAATTGTATACATTGCCTCACGAAGTTGATGTAAAAATTGCAGAAATTAAACTTCAATCAATGGGACTTGAAATAGATACGCTTACACCTGCGCAAAAAGAATACTTGAACAGTTGGAAAGCGGATTAGGTAAAAAGTTTACTAAGAAAACAGGAGGTTTATTAAAACCTCCTGTTTAACATTCATAAATTACAACTTTTGAACCCATATTCATATATTTTTCGCAATCATCAGTTTCGCAAACATAATGAAACCCACATTTAGCGAGAACTTGTCCTGAATTAGGATTGTCGATGTGATGACACGCCCAAAGATGTTCAAATCCAACCCTATTAATAAGAAAATCTTTCATACATAAAAGAGCTTCTGAAGTTATTCCTTGGTGCCAGTATTTTTTACTGAGGCAATAACCAATCTTACCTTTTTTTAATTCCTCGTCGATTTCTATAACATCCATATTACCAATGGCTTCACCATTGTATTCAATACACCATTCATAATAATTAGAACTCTTATAACCGTTCGTCCATTCGGTTAAAATTTCTTTTGTTACTTCAATTGAACCATGAGAATTCCATGGTACATATTTAGTAACATTATCATCGTTCGCCCAATTAGAAAACATCATTGTTGCATCTTCCATTGTAAAAGGGCGCAATATCAATCTTTTCGTCTGTAATTCTATAGTTCCTAAATGCTTCATATTGATATTCTATCACAAATCAATGCAAGCTTTGGAGATAAATTTAACAATTTATTAAGAAAACTTCTTCCAAATTTTTGTTTAGTGTAATATAAAAACAGGAATTGGAGGAAGTTTTATAATGTCAATAGCATTGGAACAAAAACAAGGTTTAATAGCAGGAGATGGTTTACTTCCTGTAAAAATGGCTCAATATGCAAAAGAAAACGGATTTGATGTAGTTGCAATATCATTATCAAATGATAATTATAATCAATTAAAAAAATATTGTTCCAAAGTATATTCTTTTTGCCCTGGTGAAGTTCAAAAGATAGAAGATGCTCTTAAGGCAGAAGATATAAAACAAATAACTTTTTTGGGAAAAGTTAGTAAAACAATTCTATTAAAACGTCCAAAATTTGATACAAGAGCCATTGAATTTATGAAAAAAGCTATTCGTCTTAATGATGATAAAGTTATGCTAATGATAATTGAAGAGCTTGAAAAAATTGGAATTACAATTTTGGATCAAACTTTATTTATTAAAAATTTAATGATTCCATCCGGAGTTCTTGGCAAATTACAACCATCAGCAGAACAAATTGATGATGTTAATTATGGTTATTGGTTGGCAAAAGAAAGCGGAAAACTTGATATTGGGCAGTCTGTAGTTATCAAAGATAAAATGATTATGGCTGTTGAAGCAATCGAAGGTACTGATAAATGTATTAGACGTGGTTGTAAAATCGCTAAAAAGAATTCCCGTATTATTAAAGTTGCTAAACCGGCTCAAGATAAACGTTTTGATATACCTGCAATCGGATTAAGAACTTTAAAAACTATGAAAAAATATAAGGCAGATTTAATAGCGGTTGAAGCTGGAGAAACAATTATTGTTGATCAAGATGAAGTTATTAAGTACGCAAATAAGCATAATATTGTAGTAATGGCAGTTTAGTGTATATGAAAAAAGTATTTGTTATAACAGGAGAACACTCCGGTGATATGCATGCCGGAAAAGTAGTTCAAATTTTAAAGGAACAGTGTCCTAATTTAGTAATCCACGGAATCGGTGGTGAAAATCTTAAAAATGCCGGTGCAACATTATTTTGTGACCATTCAAAAATGTCCGGATTTGGACTTAATTTAAAAATGATAATTGACCATTTAAGTCTGGAAAATGATGTTTGTGATTACATTTTAGATGAATTCAAACCTGATGTTGTGCTTTTAATAGATTACGGAACCTTTAATTTGAGAGTTGCAAAACGACTCAAAGGGAGTGGAATTAAAATTTTACACTACATTCCACCTCAAGTATGGGCTAGCCGAAAATGGAGAATTAAAGGTATCAAAAAATATGTAGATAAGGTTCTATGTATATTCCCGTTTGAAGTTGAAATGTACCAAAAAGAAGGTATTGACGTGCATTATTGCGGACATCCGCTTGTAAAACAATTACCTGCGAAAGCTAATCGTAAAGAGTTCTTTGAAAAGCACGGGCTTGATATATCAAAACCTCTTGTATCAGTTTTTCCGGGGTCAAGACCTTTAGAACTTGCCTTTTTAGCAAAAACATTTATTAAATCAGCAAAACAACTTCAGAAAAAGCATCCTGAATTACAGTTTTGTATTTCACACGCTCCAAATTTGAGTGATAAAGTTTTTGATAAATATATTAAAAATACAGACTTTAAAGTCATTAAAGGCGAAAATCAAGCTCTATTGAGCGTATCTGATTCACTCATCCTTGCATCAGGAACAGTTGCTCTTGAAGCAGCTTTGTACCAAACTCCAATGATTATTGGCTATAAAGGACCATGGATTCTTTATCTGATTTATTTGCTTGTAAGATGTATTAAAAATGTTTCTTTACCAAATATTGTTACAGGGAAAAATATTGTACCGGAATTAGTACAACACAAATTTACGGTAGACAATATTGTTTATGAAACAGAAAAACTTTTATATGATAAACCTTATCGTGTAGATACGATTCAGCAATTAGGCGAAGTTCGAAATTGTTTATCCGAAAAATATTCAGCAAAAGAAGTTGCGGAATGCATCTTACAGATGAACTCCGAAAAATAATTAAAGTGCAAACTTTTTTCAGAATTTGAAAGTCTGATTGATACTGTAATAAATAAAAAAAAAAGCCGCATTTTGGGTAGCGGCTATACACATATGTGTCGTTTTGTTAAATAGAATCTGTTTTATAATGAAAGCGTTTTGTATTCCAAATTTTGCTCCATTATGTCGATTGGATTTTCGTAATCGTAAGGGATGAAAATATTTATTTCACTTCTATCTGCGACTTCTTCTAATCCGTATGAATTTATGAAGTTATCATCCAATTTTAAGGTATATTTTCCTGGGGCTAAGCCTGAAATATAGTATTGACCGGTTGCATCAACCGTTGAATAATTAACTTCATTTCCTTCTTCATCAAGTAATACAACTACAAAATCTGTTAATTTTAATTCACGCTCAAAATCATCAAAAATCTTTAATACTCCTGAAACAGAACCAACGGTACTAATTAACGGAATTTCTAATTTTGTTGTATTTCCGCCGTCAACTTTAATTCTTCTATTGATAAAGTCATTATTAACCGGTGCAACTGTTATCGGTAATTGATTCATGTCTAGAGAAACCGTGTAAACACCTTGTTGTAAGCTTGATGAATACACTCTTCCTCGTTTATTCGTTACACAAGTTTCGCCAGTCCAGCTTGTAATAAGCGGAACATCTTTAATTGGTATATCAATTTTCTTGTCGTATTTACCGTTTTTATTGACATCAACAAATGCAATAGCTTCAAACAAACCTTTGTCCAAATCTTCTTGACCAACTGATTTTAAACCGTGATTAAATAATTGGAAAGCATCATTAAATGTGAAGTTAACAGAATGTCTGTTTGTAGTCGGAGTAAACATATTATCAATAAAATAACCACCATTTTGAGAATATTGATATCCGACAGACATTGTTTGCCCTGACCGTGCTCTATATCCAAGGTTTACATTAAAGTCATTACCGCCTTGTCCATAGTATCTAAACCCATAGCCAACCCCTAGAGTCGTACGTTTCCAAGTCGGGAAAGTATAACCAAAACGGAACATATTGTAACCGTTTTTATATGAAGCTGTATTATATCTAATAACACTATGACCTAATGAAAACTTCCCAAAATTGTTCGGAATAGGAACATCAATTTGAGCGTAATTATCCGCATATTTTGAATGATAATTTCTGTCTAAAGTTGTTTGGGTATCGTAACGAGTGTCATAATAACTTTCTCTTCTACCACCTTGAATTTTTGCCCAATGTCCAATATCACGAGAAGCGTTTGCATCATAGTAATAGTTTTTATTTCTACCCAATTCGTTTTTGCCGTGTCTATAATAACTGCTAAAACGCAAGCTTGCAACTTTTGGAATTTTTGTACTAGCATTAATTCCCGCTTCGTCAAATGTAAGAGTTCCGCCTCTGTAACGGTGGTTCATGTTAGAAAAATATCTGCTGTAACTTCCACCAACGCTTGTTGAATTAAAGCTTGTGCTTGCTGAAACTTTTCCACCTGTTCTATCGTTTTTAGAAGTTGAATCTGAACTTGCGATATAAAAATCAGGAGAAGTTTGGAAGAGTTCTGCTTTTGCATTTACTCTTTTAGGTTTAACAATTCCCCATTTTTTATCAGATAAATCTTTGTCATATTCTCCGCTTGCTTTTGCAATATAACCGGCGTGGGTGTACTCTTCTCTTATATCGTGCGCAATAGATGCACCAGTAGTCAATCTTCCTTTGATATTTCTATTCTTCTTGCTTTGCCAATCAATACTGTTTAAAGAAGTTACGCCTTCGAGATAATTAACGCTTTTTTGTGTACCACTTACAAGTAATGTATCATTTGTCGGCATTTTGTAAATTACACTTGAACCATTTTTTTCATAAATTTTATCAGCCGTTAATTTTGATTCAAAAGTCACGTTATCTTTTATACCATATTGATAATAACCACCAGCTGTAACCTTTTTGTTATTACCACGATAAATATTAGCACCTTCACGGAAAAATCTGTTTTGATAACCCCAAACCCCTGCATAGACAGAACCTCTTTGTTCCAAGGCAAAAGGTCTATCTCCGTAGATTGAATATTTTTCTTCCGAAATTAATTCAACTGTACCATCTTCATTGATTTCTTCAAGTTTTATACTTTTAACAGGATTCGGAAGTTGTACATCTCTTAAAGTGTAGTACCCCGCATAAGTACTTAGTGTCATTGGTTCTAAATCGTTTACCGTTAGTCTTACTAAGCTTGTTGGTTTAACGTAACCGTTAAGGTCTTGCGGGCGTTCTTTTCTGTAATTATAATTCCAAACTTGAGCACCCATAATATTTGTACCGATTGAAGCATCAACATCACTTCTGCCTTTAACCTTACCTAATTCGTAGAAATATTTGTCTTTGCCGGTTTCTTTGTCTTTAATGCTGTTCATATAACTAGCAGTTAATCCACCAAACATAAACGCATCAGAGCGATAGTGGTATTCTGTTGCTTCAACTCTGTATTTACCGCCAAAAATATTACCGTTTAAACTCGCTTGAGTTGAACCGGAAAAAGTGCTATTTGTTGTACGATAATTAGTTCCTTTTACGGCAAGATTATCATTCAACATATTACTACGCAAGCCAATAGTGTTAAGCGTAATTTTACCAGCTTTTTTAGGTGCAACGACATCTTGGTAAGCGTGTGGACCCTTATCTTCTGCAGCAAGAACATTATCTAAATTATGTAAAATCGGAATATCTCGGGTAACTTCTGCACTGATTGTTAAATTCTCGTAATCAGTATCAAGTTTTATGCCCATAATTACAGATGCTGCATCTGCTGTTATATAAGCTTCGTTAAATACACCATCCATAATACCTTGAGATATGAATACGGTTTTTTGTTTAGAAACCAGCATGTCTTGAACAAAAACACCGTTCTGGTTAACAACACCTTCTTTTCCGTCAAAAGTTTTAAAACCTATATATTTATCAACTCTGTTAGCTGTATATTGAATGTTAAATAAATCTGCAAGCTGTTTAAACGGCACAAGAATTTCAGCTTGCTCTGTGAGTACGATTTCTACATCCTGATAAGCCATCCCGTTAATTGTGATGTATGAAATTGTAGAGTCAAGCGCAAATGCAGGTAATGCGAGAAGCAACCCTGTCATTGCAATTATTAAATTTTTCTTTGCTCTATTTAACATTCTTCTAATCTTCCCGTCTCCCTAGGAGAGGGTTAGGGTGAGGGTTTAACCTACACTCTTTTAGAGTTCCACTTCAAGCTATCCATCGCTTGGTATTTGTTCTTTGGGCTTCCGTCCTTGCCCGTTGTCTCTTTTCTATTTAACTTTTTCCTTTTTTTGTTTTACCCTCGCCCCTTGAGGGAGAGGGTGCCCGAAGGGCGGGTGTGGGGGCTTTCTATTTACCCTTATTTTACCCTTACTTACTTACAGCCGTGAAAGTTATGACTGATTGATATGTACCTGCTTGATCCTGTCCTATGGAATAAGACCCTGAAACAGGTGTTGTATTTACTGTATGCGTTACCGTTCCATCTTGTGTGGAATTAACTTTTACTACATAGCAATCTCCGTAAACTCCGTAATTGCTATTAAAATCTACCGTCATAGGCTCCGTTATTGTCGCTGTTACAGGGTACGCTATAACATTTTTATTATTATTTCCGCCCGTTTTAGCATCTTCTATTGCACTTTGCGTAGGCAATACAAGCGTATGAGCGAAAAGTATTTGACCATTATTACCATATGCAGAAACATCCCCTTCTGCAGAATTTATTTTAGAAGAAATGATGAAATCATAATCATCATCAGTTCCGTTCGTTTTAACACTAAACACAGAACACAGCCCGGTATGAACACCTGTTTGAGCATTTACACTGCCTGTTTCAATAGAGGCTGATGTTTTTTCGATAGTTACAGAGGGCTGAACAGTCGTTTGTACAGACTGTTCAGCTTCTGAGTAACCATAAGAACTACCCGTAGAACCCGCTACGGTCATCAAAAATATGAATAATTTTGATAAAATTCTTGTTTTCATTTTGTCCTAACTACGGATTGACTTGTGATAAAGTCAATGTTGCTTTGTATGTACCATTTGTATCGTGAGTTGAGAATGTATTTGCTTCCGCAGTTGTACCTAATACGTATTTGAATCCGTATTTACCGTTATCAATAGTATAAGTTACGCCATCTGTATCCAATACAGAATTAAGTGGAGCAATAGCACCTGAAGCAGAATCAGGAGTTATAGTAGGAGTCAATTTAAAACAAATAGCATTAGCATTTTTTGCAAATGAAGGAGTAGATTTGCAGTTTTCTATTGCACTTACTTTTGCAGCGTGTTTTTCGCTACCTATATTTGTAAGAACTAATTTCAAATTAGTAGCATCATCACCAAATAATGCCGGGGTTTCAACACCATCAGCTAAAGCTGTTGCACTGATTTTAACTTTATCCCCAGGTTTATTCGTAATAACTGTATAAAGTCCGCTCATTGAACCATCTAATGAAATTGTTGTGTAAGTGTCATTGAATGTTGCATTTGCTGTTTCTACGCAACCTTCATCTTTTGTGATGTTAATAAATTCAGGCACACTTAATGTCATCACTGAAGTAGCCGTTTCAGATGGTGTTGCCATCGCTGGACTAACCAGCAACAGTGCCATAGCTAAAGGTAAAAATTTTGTAATTTTTTTCATAGGGGTAAACCTTCCTTTCTTTTTGTTGTACTACACGTTACCTTGTATAACCAAATTTGTTTCTTTTACGATATTTTTACGTTTTCCTTTTTCATCAAAATAAGAAAGCACAACCCTTAGAGAATATTCGCCGTCTTTTTTGATGCTCGACAAATCAATTTTGCGTTTGTCTATATAGTAGTTGTTGTCTCCTACTACTCTTTCTCCAAGTTCATATTCACCAACCAGTTTTTTCCCTTGGATAATTTGTGCATTAGCGTTATAACGAACTTTGCTGTTACCCGTTGAAACGACTTTCATATTCGTATAAAGTCCGCCTTTTTCTTTTGAAATATTCAAATACTCAATTTCTGCGTTTTTAGTTACTTTTCCTTTGTCAATATAAATCGGAACGCCAACTCTGGTTTTAACAATCAATTGAGCACCAATACCTGCATGTCCGGTATTGAGGTTCATTTCTTTCGGGTTAACATCCTCAATATAAAGCATTGCTCTATTTTCGCCGTCCGGAAGAGTATTTAAGTTTGCAATATTAATTCTTAATTTTTGAGATTTTCCCTGTGCCACATTGAATTCTGACGGCACAAAGCGTAATCTTTTTGACAAATCATGAGGATCATTTGATTTATCAATCATCACAACTTCACTCTTGTTATCAATAGTGAAAAATCCCGGATATGCTTTAAAACGCATTAGTTCCTTAGAATCGCCCTTGATTTCAATAGCAGTTGTTATGTAGTTTGTTTTTACTTTGTTCGCATTAATTTCGATTTTCGTAGGAGAAACCGCAACAGATGCGAATACAGGTGTTGTGAAAATTAATGCTATTAATAATCCAAATACTTTCTTTTTCATTTATCTCCTAATCCTCTTCTCTCAATATATACCTAATTCTATTTTCATAACTCCCGGCAGGAAGATACTCTCCGCTTTTGCTTTCAACAGAATATTCAATCGTCACAGATTCGTTATCCGCAGGAGCTTTTCCTTTTGCAATAATAATTTCTTTATTAGGTTCTAACAGAACTCTTTCTTGCAATCTTTCTGAAACTCCGTTTGTTGCAGTAATTGTTCTTATATAGTAGTTGCCCTTTGTTTCTCCCAAATTATCCGTATTAACCGACAATTCCCAATCCGCATTTGAATTTATTTGAATAGTCGGAGAAGTTTCATTTGCAACTTTCTTTTGCGGAGTAAAAGCGTCACTGGCATTGATTGTAATTTTTGGAGTTTCTCCGTTAAGATTAATATCCTGCACGACAGGAACAACAATTTGAAGCATAAATGCCGGAGATGGAACAATCTCACCGGTATCAACATCAGTGGCTTGTATCTCAAAATTTAAACTGTAAGTCCCTGCCGGAATCATACCATAATCGCGAATTTTGGCGGTTATATTTTGAGGAATACCATTCATTTCTAAATTTGTGAACAAATTAGAGTAGAAGTTTTCCTGCAAATACACATCCTCTCGGGTATTGTTAATATAAACATAATTCAATGGAATATCCACACCGTTAGACCCTCGAAGTGCATTGTCCAAAGGTTTTATGGCAATATTAAATATACCGCTTGAATCGTTCCTTAATAACAAATTTCTTTCCACGTTTTTTTGACGAACAACAGTATCTCCCTGATAATCAATGATTACCGCAGCTTGAACAGACCCAATAAGTCCTAAAAATATTAAAGCTGATAATAAATAATGTTTCATGGAAAGTACTTTCTTGTAGATATCTAGTTTAATTGTAACAATTTGTAACAAAATCTCAATTAGTATTTGAACAAAATCGTTCAAATATAGGAGGAATTTGTTTAAAATTCATACATTTAACTTAGCTCTATCCTTAAACTATTGACATAACCTTTCGTGTTTATTTGTGACAGGAGGATTCGAGAATGTTTAAATCTCTCGCAAACTCATATTTCACATGACGGCACGTTAGGATAAAAACTTTAATGTTTTTAGGGTAATTTTTACAATTATTTACATAAATCCAACGAGCATGTATTCTCGTAATTCAGAAAGGAAAAAAGAGACTACGTGATTAGGGGAAATGTGAATAGGCGAATAAGTTGTTACTGGTTTTCGTGAATTGTGATTCGTGATTCGTGAGTCGTGAGTCGAGGGTTAGAGTTTTTTCTTGAAAAAGTCTGTAACAATTTTCGTTGCCCCCTCACCCTAGCCCTCTCCCGCTGGGCGAGGGAACAGTGCTTGTAACATCTTATTCACCTATTCACCTAATCACTTAGTCACCGTTTTTCGATTCACTACTCACGAAAAAACGTAACCACTTGGTCACTTGGTCACTTAATCACCTAGTCACTTTTTACAGTTTGTCACGAAAATCTTTGTTTTCAAAACGGCGGTATAAAAAACCTTCATACCGCCGTTTGTTTTAATAAAAGAATAAAGTAACTCATAAGCCGTGTTCTGTTCGGGAGCAAAAACTCCTTAATAATCATCTATCTGGTACTAAGATTGCTCTTAGTCTCAAGCGATTTTTCCAAGCTCGGCGGACACCTCAAACGCTTGATTCAATCTTGCATCCGACCGGGGGTTGCCTAGCCGATACCTCTCGATATCGCTGGTAAGCTTTTACCTCACCGTTGCACCCGTTCCTGAAATTCAGGTGGTATATTTTCTGTGGTCCTATCCACCAGCTCACGCTGTCCGGAGTTTCTCCGGCGGTCTGTCCTTGGATGCACGGACTTTCCTCACTTTTTATTACAGGCGGACTTGTTTAAAGATAATACTCCAAACTTTAATCTACCTCTTTAAAGCGCGATTATCCGGCTACTTTATTCTTGAGATAATTATAGCACAAGTTTGTTGACATCAATAACTGTTTTTAGTTTCAATGCATAAATATTAGTTTTGCCCAATAATGCCAATTTAACAGCATCTTTTTCTGTTGTGATAATATGTCCTTCAATCGAATCAATATCCTCTAGAATATATTGATGATGGTCATCAAAGGAAATTTTAGCTTTAATCTTATAATCATTTACCAAGAAATTATAAAATTGTTCGGGTTGTCCAATTGCAGAAATCGCTGTAATTTCAGAACCTTTTTCTAAATGTTCACCCGAAATTATATTATAAACATAATCCGGCTCAACTTTTGCCACAAATGTCTCCAATTTGTAATTAGATTGTAATTCTTGAATCAAATTTTCTGCTTTTGTGTGGTCAATATTTTTGCTGACAACAACAAGTTTGTCAACTCTTTTGTAATCAGGTTTTTCTCTTAATGGACCGGCTGGTAAAAGTTGTTCATTGCCTAAATATTTTTCCGAATCAACAAGAACAATATTCAAATCTCGATAAAGTTTTCTGTGCTGAAATCCGTCATCCAGAATTATTTTTGTAACACTTAATTCTTTTATTGCATGTTGGCAAGCTTTGTATCTGTTTGAACATGTTAAAACTGCACACATATTGAGATTAACAGCTAGCCAATATGGCTCATCTCCTGCCATATCAGCTTTATAATAAAGGTTAATGCCATCAGAAATAACGTTGACTTTTTTGTTATCCAGTTTACCTCCGTAACCTCTAGAAACTATCGCAACTCTTTCACCTTTATTAACATAGTATCGTGCTATTTCAGCAACAACAGGCGTTTTACCGACTCCTCCGGTTGTAAAATTCCCGACAGAAATTACGAATGCATCAACTTTCTTTGGTTTTAGAATTTTGCTATCATACAAAAAGTTTTTTAAACCGGAACCTAATCCATAAAACAACGAACAAAACTTGAGAATGTTGAACAAACATCCTTTTGCATTTTTATTATAATGTATTTTTGTTATTTCAGTTTTTATGTTCATTTTTTCTTTTATATTAAGACTTTTCAACCATAGCTTTAAATTTTTCAAAATCTTCAATTGTATCAATTCCAACCGGTACATTTTCTACAATTGCAACTTTGATTTTCATTCCGTTTTGAAGAGCTCTAAGTTGCTCTAAGCTTTCTGCTTGTTCATAGGTCGTTTGAGATAATTCTGTCATTTTAAACAAAGCTTCTTTTTTGTATCCATAAATTCCTAAATGACCGTATATTTTTGATTTGCCGGAATTACGTTCATAAGGAATTTTTGAACGAGAAAAATACATTGCATAATTATTAACATCGAAAACGCATTTTACAAGATTAGGATTTTGAGCTTCATTTTCTTCTTTTATTTCTCTTAATAGAGTAGAAATATCAGCTTTTTCATCTTCCAAAACTCCTTTTATAACAAGTTCAATGTTAGCTTGTTCAATTAGAGGTTCATCTCCTTGAAGATTGATAATATAACCAATTTCAGGATGTCTTTTTGCGACTTCTGCAATTCTGTCACTGCCACTTTTATGTTCAGTAGAAGTCATTTCAACTTCTGCCCCAAATTCTTTACAAGCATTAAAAATTCTGTCATCATCAGTTGCAACAATAACTCTGTCAACCAAAGGACAATTTTTTGCTTTTTCCCAAACCCATTGAATAATAGGTTTTCCACACGCTTTTAAGAGTGGTTTCCCCTCTAATCTTGAGGAGCCATATCTTGCTGGTATTATAATTGCTATTTGTTTTTGTTCCATTTTCTATAACCTTTTTCTTAAAATCTATTTACTGCTATTTTGTTGCATTGATAAATACAGCATTTGTTTTTAAACTAATTTCTCTTCCTGTTAAATAATTTTGAACATCTTGCATATATTTATTAACCGTTTCTTCATCAAAATATTTTAAATAGCGTTCTTTTGTTGAAGGTTGCCCCGGAGAAGGAGGATTGTTAAACCATTCCGCAACCATTCCTGCTTGAACAATATATCTTGAAGAAACTTCTTGCAACTTAACTTCCGGAATAGAAAATCCAGCGATTTCAAGATTCATTTTCAATGTATCCTCATCAAAGTTACAAAGTGAATCTAAAGGATTTTCCATCATTTCATTCTCAATACATTTAAAATCTTCGTATTTTTCAATATACATAGGGTCTAAAATTTGCCAATATCTTGTATTAGAACGAATTATAGGTTCAAACGCACAAAACTTTCCCCCTGGTTTTAGAATTCTATAAATTTCACTAATTGCAGGTTGTTTGTTAACAATATGAACCAGCACAGAGCGCATTAATGCTTTATGCACACTACTTTCAGGGAGTGCAATGTGTTCACAAGGCGAAAGCAACATTTCATAACCGCTTGTAACACCGGACTCGTCAAGAATTTTTTTGCAATCATCAAGACAATCTTGGAATTTATCAGAAAAAATTACTTTCCCTTGACAATTTTGCATCTCTAAAGCTTTGAAAGCCAAAAGCCCTGTTCCACAACCAATATCAATGATTGTTTCATGTTGCATAATCTCTGCATAAACAAGAATTACATCACGAACTGCTTCAAGCCATTTTGTAGTTTGCTCAATCATTTCAGGGGTTTGACCTGCGAAACGATTTTGTTTCAACCATTGTGTCCAATTTTTACAAATCTCGCTCATACTCGCTCCTTTTGTGATAATTATACACTAAAACTACTTGATATAGAAGTCTCCTACAGCAAGTGGATGTTGAAAATCATCTGTTGAAAACACTTGCATTAGGTAGCGCCCTGTTTCATATAATGTAAAATAGTCAGTATGATAGTATCTTTCATCCTTCATAAGTCGGAAGTCCTTAGTACGTCTAACTTCATATCCGCCCCAAGGTGCTTTATCTGTCATTTTTGAAACTTGTACACGAATATAATTATTATTCATTCTTTTGGGTGCAATAAAAAGATAGTAGACTCGTTGACCCACAGGAAATACTTTTGAATTGTGAAGCGCATTTTCTCTAGTTATTTGTTGAGTGTTAAATAATATTATTCCTCTATCATATTTACACCCACAAAGTAAAAACATTGATAACAGAAATAATAAAATTATTTTTTTCATTACTATTCTGCGCTCGCTTCCAGTTGTTTAATCCTTTGATTAACGAGATTTAACATTTTTTCATCAGATTCAATCCCTGTATATAGAAGATAATATTCAACAGCTTTTTCCGGCATGTTCTTTAACTCATAAGCCATACCGATTGAATAATATGCATAAGGATATTCAGGAGTTAGTTCTATAACTTTTTCAAAACATTTTATAGCTTCATCATAATTTTTTTGGTTTGCAAAAACTAATCCTTTGTTAAAATACGCATCAGAACTATTTTTATCTAATGCAATAATTTTGTCATAAAAACTTAATGCTCTTGCATTATTGCCTTTTAGTTTATAAATATTAGCGATTTTTAGCATTGTAATCTTGTCAGTAGGATTTATTACCACAGCTTTTGTGTAAAAATCCAAAGCCTCATCATATTTTTGAGATTTATATGCATCATCTCCCTTTTTAACAAGGTTATCAAAATTAGGAGTTTCGGATTTTTCTTCTTGAATCGCAATTGGTGCAATCACATTCAAAACCGGTTCAACAGTTTCATCTTTTTGTTGTGGAGTTGTGTTAATGATTTCTTTGTTTTCAGTTCTATAAGAATTTAATTCTGTTGCATATTCAATATTTCCAGGGGCTAACATTGCAGCTTTTTCATAGCTTTTGAGTGCAACCTCAGTACAACCCATTTTGGCATTTGCTCTTGCATATCCAAAATAAGCAGAGGCTTCTTTATCATTTAAATCAATAGCATCTTCAAAGTATAAAATAGCCTGACCATAATCTTGCTTGTCATATAAACTATATCCGTAAGCGATAGAAGCGGAGGTTAAATTTTGTTCTATACGTTCATTTGGATGTTTTGCTAAAAGCTCTTTATATAGTTCGATTGCTGCTACATAGTTATTCATAGCATGTAGTGTTAAAGCTTTATTTGCAAGTAACTCTTCATTTTCTGGTTCTGTTTTTAGAGCAAAATCATAGAATTTAAGAGCATTGGCGTAATCTTTCTTTGTGTGATAACAAAAAGCAAGTTCTTTTTTGGTTTCATTATCGGATGAATTTTTTGAATAAGATTTTTCAAAATTAAACAGTGCTAAATCATTGTTACCAATTTTTTTATAAACGGTTGCCAGATTTTTATATGCATCTGCATCATCAGGAAATGCTTTTAAATATTGTTTATATTGTTCAATCGCTTCATCATTTTTATCCATATTTCCTAACAAATTGGCATAATCAAATCTTAATGATGTTAGGTCAGGATTTATAGTGAATGTTTGTTCAAAATATTTTAAAGAATTCGCATTGTCTCCCAAATTTTGGTACGCCAAAGCCAATCGTGCATTAATGTTTTCATTATCTTCATTTCCATTCAATGCTTTTTCAAGCATTTCTACAGAAGCTTGATATTGTTTCGTTGCAAAAAGAGCCATTCCATATTTTTCGAATTCCGTAAATGCTGATGGATATTTTTTGTAAATATTAGCATAAATTTCGCATGCTTTTTCAGGTTCATTAGAAAGCAAATAAACATTTGCTAAATTTTCACTTGCTTCCAGATGATCAGGATAAGCGCTCAAAAATGCATTATAATTTTCAGTCGCATTTTTGTAGTTTTTTCTAAAATATTCAATGTTTGCTATATTTAAGTAATTGTATTTGTATTCAGGATAAATTGTTTGAGCTTGCTTAAAAGAATTATAAGCGTTTTCATAATCTCCGATTGTTTGAAGAATGTTTCCCATGCTTATATAAATAAAGGCATCATTAGGACGGAGTTTTATTGCTTTTTTGTAAGCAGAAAGTGATTCCTGATAATTTCCAATATCGGAATAAAGTCCTGCAATTTTAGTATAAAGCATTGCGTCATCGCCATTTATGTCCAATGCTTGTTGAATAATCCTAATGGCTGTATTATAGTCATTTTTGTATTCATACGCACAAGCTTGTTGGTATAGCGTGTGAGCTTCTTTTGTCATCTTAGCATCTGCAGGTGTTGCCATTGCAGAAAGCGTACACAATATCGCTAGTGATATATATAAATTTTTCTTATCCATCATAATTAAGAGCCTCTCCTGTATATTTTATCAAAAACGAAAAATTGATAATATTAATATTAAGAAATTTTACATAAATAACTCTTTGATTTATCCTACTAAATTGTTATAATTAGACTATGGATGGATTTAACATAGGTAAAATAATTTTAGGATTACAAAATCCAGAATTATATCTAAAAAAACTTAAGAACCCTGAAAGTGCAAAATTAAACAGTTTTGCACCTGAAATAAATTCATCAATTGCTAATTCAGGTTCTAAGCCAAATCAATTATTGCAAAATTTGCAGGCAATGTCCGGTGTGACTCAATTGCTTCAAATGAATGCTCTTGCCGGCATGGACAGGTCTATTTTCATAAAAAATTTACTTGGATTACCTCAAAATTTGAGCGACGTTTTTATGAAACTTCAAAATCCCAATAGTCCGCTTAATGGTGGTACTCTTAGTTTGGATGGTATAAATCAAGAGCTTTTGAAAAATCAAAAAGCGCTTGCTTCTCTTTTTGACGAAACTGCTCAAATTCCATTAAATATTGAAAATCTACAAGCTACAAATGCAAAAGTTCAACAAGATTCTATTGCATTACTTTTTAGTGGAATGATACACATGTCTGATGTTTCAAAACTTATTCTTCAAAATGGAAAACAAGCAGTTGCGGCATTAATTATAGCTATGGCATCAGCTTCAAAACAAGGTATGAGCAGTGAGCAAATACAAGAAACTTTGAGTATAATAAATTCTTGTATTTCTATGGCAGAATCAAATAATCCGGCTCAAACACTAAAAAGCCTTATGATGCTCTATTTACCTTGGCTTCCGCTAAATGAAGGCGTTGGCTTTGATTTGGAAATTACTCCTCAAGAAGGTGAAACAGAATCCAATGATTCAAAGCTTACGGTTCTTATTCAGACAAAGAATTTTGGGAATTTGAAAGGTGAATTTACTTTAACAACATCTAATTCAGTCGATATTTTAATATTTTGCTCTGAAAACTTTCCTAAAAAGATTTTGCAAAAGATGCTTATGGAAGAAAGTGATTCGCATGCAATGAATACAAATATCGATGTAGAAGAAGTTCAACCAAAGACGGAAGAATTAAATGAAACGAATGAAACAAAGGTTAATTTATCTGCAACAAACGAAATGAATCCATATTTGTTGCTTATGGCGCATTCTTTTATTAGATGTACTATTTTGATTGATAATAACGGAATGCAAGAAGTTGCTTAGTTGTGCTCTTTAACAGGAATTCTTTTGGCTAATTGAGTTGCCAAAATAACGGCTTTTTCAGCAAAAATTAACGGTAATTTTTCTACACTGGCTTGCACAGAAACTAAAGCTGAGTTATACACGTAATTTTCAGGTACACCGGCAAGAATTAAACCTTCCATTGTTGAAAACAATCTATGAGAAACATGGTCAATATTTAGTGATTTTATAATAGATTCTGTCATAACAGGAACTATACCCCAATTGATTTTACCACCTCTTGTTACAAATTCTGTCACTTGTTCCGGTATGATACAAAGATTATTTGGGTTATTGTATGCATCAAATGAAATTATATCAACTCCCGCATTAATAGGAATTTTCCAGTCACATTTGTCTAAGCATTGAACTCCAACAATAGCTCCTGTATCTTTAAGTTTTTCAACAACTTTGGAAAACATTGCTGTAACAAGTTCAACAGTTACATCTTCATTTTCTCGTTTAAGGTTTCCCAATTGACCATACAACGGTTCTTCAAGCATAATTACGGGTACAGTTTCAGGGTTAATGTGGTGTATTTTGTTTATAATCCAGAGTGCTTTAACACAAATGCTTTGGATAAATAATTTTCTAAAACTCCTATCCGTAAGCATTTGCTCCTCAGCCGCTTTCATAAGGATTTGAGAAACACTAAACGGACCCAAAAGGTTAATCATAGCATTGGGCGATTTGAACTTTTTTATCAACTGAAAATATTTTTCCAGAAAAGGGGAATTTATTGCAAATGGTTGCAAATTATCTAAAGTCGGATGATTAAAAGCTTTTTCCAGCTTTGATAAATTCTGTTTATAATGGTTTGAAGTTATTTTTAAAATAACATTCTTTCCTTCAATTTTTATCCCCGGAATGTTTTCTAATGTTCTGCTAATAAGAGTATCTTCTTCTGAAATTTTGGGTAAAACAGCAACAAACGGCATTTTTTCAAACAATTTTGCTTCCATTCTCGTAATGGCTTCAATATTGTCATAAGGCATACTTCCTAATGGAATGCATCTTGTCGCTAATTTCATTTTATCTCTCTTCTCTTACGAAAAAACGTGCCGGCTAATTTAGTCAGCACGTTTTATAATATCATTATTTTAACTATGCTTCAACTGTTTCTTCAACTTCTTCTTCAATTGATTCTTTAACAACTTCAGAAGCTGTTACAACAACCTTAAGTTCAGTTTTAACTTTAGAAGTTAATTTGATTAACATAGTGAATTCACCAACTTTGTTGATAGGAGCGTTTAATGAAACAGTCTTTCTATCAACTTCAATGTTAGCTTTTTCTTTAAGTTCTTCACACAATTTTTTAGTTGTGATTGTACCAAATAATTTTCCGCTTTCACCAGCTTTTGCTGAAAGTTCAATTTGACCAAGTTTTTCAATTTCAGCTGCTTTAGCAAGAGCTTCTTGGTGTAATTTTTCTTGTTTAGCTTGAATTCTAGCTAAATTTTGTTCTCTGTTTTTCAAAGCACCTTCTGTAGCAACTTCTGCGAAATTTTTAGGAATAAGAAAGTTTCTTGCATAACCATCTTTAACGTTAATTAATTCGCCTGCTTCTCCAAGGTTTTGAACATCTTTTTTCAATATTACTTGCATGTCTTTTTCTCCTTTTACTATTTTGCTAGTGTATTGTCTTCATAATATATGAAAAAAGATTTATTGTCGAGTAGTTATAGCTAAAGTGTGTTAATTTTTATTAAGTTTCTACTCCAAAAGTAGTATATATTTCAAATAATCCTAAAGAATATAGAAAAATCTCCGTAATAATTAGTATGGAAAGCCAATTGGTTTTTCATACCTCCTCCCCAAGTCTGGTAGCCGTTCTCAAGTGAATGGCTTTTTTTTATGCTTTATATGTTTGTTATTCTTTAGAAAGATATTCCTATCTGGCTACAAGTTATGCTTGTTCTAATTGTGATGAAATTTGATTTATCTTTCCAGCCCAAGCACTTTGCGATGCGTAACTTCCTCGTGTGTCTTGTACAGGACAGTATTTAGCATTAATTTGATATAAGCAACTTAAACCTTTATTTACATAATTGGTTTTTAATAGTTCGGCTGTATAATCGATACATTCTTCTACCGAATTAAATTTGCGCCAGCCTTTACCTTGTGCAATGTTTGAAACATTGTTCTTGTTGGTTGCATTTGATGATTTTCCTCCGGTTTCTTGAATACATATAGCAGCTAACACAGAAGCACTTATTCCATATTTTTTCTGTGCATTTATAAATGCTTGTCCTTTTCCGGCTAAAACTCCTCTATTTTTAAGCTTTTTGTTCAATTCATCTGCACTACCTTTATAGAGTTCTGTTACATTCTTTGTATAATTGCCATAAATCTTTTTCATTTCAGCGTCTGTCATATTGTTGTATGAAGTAGCTTTAAAGGGAGAAGGCTTTTGAGTTCTAATAGAGCCGTTTTGGTTCTGAGTTGTACAAAATGTGTCAAAATTAAAATTACATGTTTGCCAGTTGGATTGATTAAAATTTCCTCCGAAAGATGTCCAATTTTGTTGAGTTCCTGTTGAATTAATTAAATCCCAATTATTTTCAACATTCGTAAAATTGGGAACATTTTGCGTCCACACCGATGGCATTTGCATTATTGGAGAGCTGTATTGAAAGAGATTATTAAAACTGTAGTTGGGTGTAAAAAACATTGGCGCAGAGTTCCAGCAGTTAAAATTGAACATGTTGAATCCACCGAACATTCTGTTGAATACTCCGGTCGCAAATCCAAAATTAAAACCATGTGTAAATGCGCTCATAATTATCCTATGCTTATATATCCTATATATATAAAGTATGAAATTTGTAAAAAATTGCCTTTTTTGTTAAGAAAAGTTACGAGAATAAAAACAGTAATTATTGTGCTATAATATGAGCATTACATTTAATATAAGGGAGAGTTATGAATAAAAATCAATCTATCGGTATGTACGTTATTCTGGGTATTATGGTTTTAGCATTTGTTTCAATGCTATTTTCAGGACCGACATCCAGTACAGAAGAACTTTCATATACAACTTTTATGCAAAAGGTTGAGAACAAAGAAATTAAAAGTGTTGAGATGATGAGAGATACTTTGATTGCGGTTCCTGTAAAACAGCCTGAAGCAAAAAATACAGAAGTAAATCCTCTCTATGGAGAAGTAAAACCTCCTAAATATCAGTATAGAGTTGCATTTCCGACAAATACCGATATTATTCCTAAACTTGAAGAAAACGGAGTTGAGATTAATGTCAAAAAGATTAATGAATCAGGTTCTGCTTTTGGAGTTGGTTCATCATTAATCACAATATTACTGGTTCTTGGTTTTATTATGCTTATAATTAAATCTATTCAAGCAGGTGGAGCTCAAGCAATGTCGTTTGGTAAATCAAGAGCAAAAATGCTTATGGATAATAAAGTTAAAACAACCTTCAAAGATGTTGCAGGTATTGATGAAGAGAAAAAAGAATTAGAAGAAATCGTTGATTTCTTAAAACACAGTGATAAATATGTGAAATTAGGAGCAAAGATTCCTAAAGGCGTTCTTCTTGTTGGTTCTCCAGGTACCGGTAAAACATTGATGGCAAAAGCTGTTGCCGGAGAGGCTGGAGTTCCGTTCTTCTCAATTAGCGGTTCAGATTTTGTTGAAATGTTTGTCGGTGTTGGTGCTTCTCGTGTTAGAGATTTGTTTGAACAAGCAAAAAAACACCAACCTTGTATTGTATTTATTGATGAAATTGATGCTGTTGGTCGTCAACGTGGTGCCGGCATGGGCGGTGGTCATGATGAAAGAGAACAAACTCTTAACCAGTTGCTTGTTGAAATGGATGGATTTGA
>CAZHEI010000010.1:0-31915 GCA_964531425.1 uncultured Vampirovibrio sp.
AATCTATGGAAGAAATGATTGCTTATGATGAAGAAAGATATAATCAACAAGGATTATAAACAATAGATTGAAAGAGTAAAGAAAAATTTGAAATAAAAAGTTTCTGGAAGTTGAAAAACTTCCAGAAACTTTTTTAAACTACAATTTTTTTTAAATCAAGATGAAAAATGTAAATAAACCTGTCATCCTGAACAGCTTGAAAATTACGGACTTACATCCTTATTTTCTACGCTTTCAGGATGACAGGTTAAAAATGTAACATCTTATTTACCTATTCACTTATTTACTTTTTCGAAATTACTTGTAACAATTTTCCATTTTCCACTTTCAATTTCCCATTCAATTAGCTGGCTCTCCGAGCTAGCGCTCGAGGATGACGATAAACCGGTCGTCAAAAAATCTTGTTGAGCAAGTCTGACAAACTTATACTTGAATTTACCCGCCCTCGAAGTGTAAAGAATTGTAACAATCTTTCCCAATACTCTAAAGTTTTTCAAAAAAATGCCGTTATAGAAAGATATGTAGGACTAAATATGTGTAAAAGGAGCCGATTATGTCAGACGAAATCAGATTTACCGGAGCAAAAGGCAAAGAAATTAAATTTGAAGTAGACAAAAAGGTAAAGAACAAACTGGATAAAAACGATAAAAAGGCGTTTAAACCGTTGTTTGATGCTATTGAAAATTTTGATGGCAAAAAAGGTATTTCTGCCGAAGAATTTAAGATGCTAAAAGATTTACAAACGATTTTTGCTAAAACCGGAGTTAACCAAGGAACCACAGGGTACATTTTGGATGCTGATGATGCAAAAATAGCATCAGAGTTTACAAAATCCGGCAAAAATATCAAAGATTTCATTGCGGATAAACTTGCTGAAATTACTACTCCAAAAGAAACTACTCCTGCAGTAGAAAATAAAGAACCTGTTGAAGAAACTCCTGTTCAAGAAACCGTAGCAGAAGAAGTAAGAGGAGAACAACCGGTTGAAGAAGTCCAGGAACCTCCTAAAAAAACCGTTGTTACACAAGAATCAAGAAATCAGTCTTTCAATAGAGCAATGCAAAACTCTGCAAAAAGATATAACGCTCAAGAATTAGGTTTTACTCAAGAAGTTGAAATCAAAAGTGGGATGTATTTATCTAAAATTGCTAAAAAAGCACTGCAAGATGAAGGTGTTCAAAATCCTACAGCAAGACAACTTAATGAACGTATTGCACAAATTGTTGCAATGAATCCGCAAATTAAGGATGTAAACAATATTGCATTAGGTACAAAAATCAAAGTCGGCAAAGGGGCAAACGCACCGGCTCATGCAGGACAAAATAATGGGAATTCCACTACCGTTGGTAGTGGAACAGGTACAGTACCTGTTGAACCTTCGACAAGTGAATATGCTAAAGACCCCGCAAAAGTTACCGAACTTCTTGGCGCTGACGGTGCAAAATACGCAGATGCAGTCAAAGATAAGCCGGAGTTGCAACAAGAACTTGCTAATGTTTATAAATATCTAAAAGACAAATTTGATAATGATGAGTACTTAACTCTGGATGAACAAAAGATTTTTGATGTATTAAAAACTGTTGTAGACAAAGATGGCGTAACAATTGCTGCTAAAGCTGCTGTTGCAGAAGTAAAAGATGGAAGTGATAATGTTACAACACCTGCTCAACCGGAAGTCTTTGCTAAACAAATGGTTACAGATGGTGACGGAAATACATATTATAAGGGCAAATTGGGTGGAACCTCAGCTCTCAAAGATGTGGAATTTAGAGCTAAAGACGCAACTGTTCTGGATGAATTTTTAGCAGAACTTAAACTTGCTGATACTGATGATAAGAAAACAGCATTGTTCAAAAAGTATGCAGAAAATTCTACAGATTCAGAATTGTTGAAATCTATTGCACAAAATACAGGTAACTTGAAAGCAAGTGCAAAAGATGTAATTGCTTTGATTAATAAATCTAACTTAGATGTAGTTTATGCAATGGCAACCGATTCCTTTGCAGATACTCCGGAAGCTGACGGACAACCTGCAGTGACGGATAAAACTGATGTTCAAAATGCGATAAAATCTCGTATTGAAGCAATTATGGCAGACCCTGAATTAAGAAAACTTCCAGAAAACGCAAAATATTTAGATAAAATTAAAGAGTTGAATGTTACAGGTCTAAAGACCAACTTCAAAGCTGAAGGCGATGCTGTTGATTTAGGACTTACAACTGCTCCTGAGAATGAAACAGAAGAAGCAAAAGCTACCAGACTAAGAGGAAACCTTGAAAAATTAACAAAATTATTCGAAACAGAGCAAAATAAATATACTATTCTTGCAGTTATTGCTGAACTAAAGGATTCGAATAAGATTGACAAAAACGATCCGGATGCAAAAGCTCTCGTTCAAAAATTGTTGTTAACAAGAGATGGTGATATTATCAGGAACTTAATTTGCAACGAAGATTTTGAAAGTGATGATACGCTAATTGAAAACGATCCTGTTGCGCTAAAAACTATGGCTGCAATGTATAAAGAAATCCGAGCTAAAGAAAACGCAGGAGAAAAACTGACTCAGGAAGAAGTTAATTTGAAAACTGCATTACAATCAGGTTTTGCCAATTTATCCAATGATTTGAATGGTAATGCAATTCGATATGATAATTCAGGATTATACACAGGTGGTGTATGGGCTAACAATCCACAATTGAAAAAAGATTTTAATGCAGAAATGAAAAAAGCCGGAGATGATGCGGCTAAAAAACAAGCTGTTATTAACAAATTTATAAACGACTCTCGAGTAAAAGAGGATGAAAACTTTAGATATTATTTGGCAAATAAACAATTTGAAAACGCAACTCCTGCTGAACAAAAAGCTATAGTGGAATTGTGTGATGCTAGAGCTTTGACTCAAATCGATTTAACAAAACTAGCAGGAACTGATGATGAAAAGAAAGCTGTTAAAGAGGCTTATATAGCTAAAGCTAAAGAATTGTTCAATTACGCACAAGCAGCAGATGGAACAAAGCTTGATCCGTCTAATGCTAGATATATGTTTAGCATTTTAAATAAAATTGATTCAGATGAGGTAAAACAAGAAATCACTAGCAACTTCTTTGTAACAGAAGGTGAAGGTGAAAATCAAACAGCCAAAATCAAAGACTTCCGCAGATTTACTTATGAAGAAATGGACAATTTAGCTAATGCCGTTTCGAAATATGGCACAGACGCTCAAAAGAAAGCTCTTGCTGATATGATTACAACCGATGATATGGAAAATGGACAATTTGTTAGAGCTATTGAAATAGCCGATTTAGATGATGCGGTCCGAGATAAATATGCATCTTTTGTTGATAGTATGACCACAAAAGAAGAAGTATTTGCTTTGATTGATAAAATGAGAACTGCAGAATATCACATTCCATTTGATAAAATAATGGAAAAATTCGGAGATGATCCGGAAGTCCAAGCTACATTGCTACAAAAGGCAAGTTTTACAAATAGCGTAATTAGTAACGAAAATAGAGCAAAACTGGCAAAAAGTGCAATGCAAGTTGATGGCGCTGGTCATATCACATTCGATAAAACAAAACTGCCGGAAGGAGTAACTGTTGCCAATGTGATAAACATTCTGCCTAGAGATTGTAAAGGTGGTGATTTTGCTGAAATGTTCAAGGCGATTTTATTAACTTGTGATTTATTGAACGAGGATATTATATTGCTTATGAACAACCACGTAGCTGAATATGATAATGATATGAAGATAAAACTTCTTGAGTTAATAAATCAAGATGAGGTTAAAAACGGAACAACTGCCGGAAATGAATTTGTAGATTGTTTCTTGAATGTTATACAAGGTGCTACTACGACAGAGGATTTGTACAACATCGTAACAACTGGCAAAAAGAAAAATCTGATTGAAGCTAATAAAGTCTCAGACAGTCATGTTCTTGTTAAATCAGGAGATACGGTTGATAAAATTGTCAAAAATTATTTAAAGAAACATCTGGATAAATTCCCACGATTGAAAGAATCAGTAGATTCAGATCCAAACAAATGGACTCCTGCTCGTATAGAAGAAGCTCTGAATGACTATATGAAAGATTTCAGAAACGATATTATGGCAGATTTAGGTATAACAGACCCGACAAAATTAAAAGAAGGTGATATTATCGAATTAGACAAAATTAAATGGACTGAGCATCAGCCCGGATGGTGGAATTATAACTTTACGTATTAATACCCAGCAAAACCTCCACGAATGTGGAGGTTTTTGTTTTATTTGAAGTGAATAAGTGAATGGGTTTTGGTGGATTGCCACGGGCTAAAGCCCTCGCAATGACGTATGGCTAGTGGCTTTGCGCCCTGTCATTGCGAACGAAGTGAAGCAATCCAGTCTTTTTTGTGAATAGTGAATCGGGGAATTTCGCTTGTTGTCATTCTCAAGCCGAAGGCTTGGGAATCCAGCCTTTTTTGTCTTAAAAACTTCTGTAACAATTTTCCATTTTCCACTTTCCACTTTCCATTTTCCATCATGAGAAGTGTTGTTGGGGTAGAAACCCCAACCTACATTTGAACCCTCACCGCACATTTGTAGCTTGCTAGCGCAAGCACAACTGTGTCCTCTCCCTAGGAGAGGAGTTGTTAATTTCCCATTTTCAATTTTCCATTTTAAGCATGGTTGTTGGGCATACTTGTTCAACTTACAATTAACTAATTCGAACATATACTTTACAAGATTCCATAATGATTGTATGATTGTAGATGTAGATTGGAGGCATTTTGGCAGAAAAGTTTAAAATTCAGGGTGGAGAAAGTTTAAAAGGCGAAGTTTCTGTTGGAGGAGCTAAAAACTCTGTATTGAAACTCTTGGCTGCGGCTATTCTTGTTAAAGGATGTACTAAAATCTACAATGTACCTCAATTAACAGATGTTACAATTATGCTTCAGGTATTAGCAGAATTAGGCGCAAAACTTGATTATAATAAGGAAGAAAAATCTGTAGTAATTGATTCCACAAATATAACTTCAGTTACTGCTCGTTATGAACTTGTTAGTAAAATGAGAGCTTCCTTTACTATTTTAGGTGCGCTTATTTCCAGATGTAAAGAAGCAATCGTTGCGCTTCCGGGGGGATGTGCAATTGGTGAAAGAAGAGTTGATTTTCACATAAAAGGACTTGAAACGCTTGGCGCAAAAATGAAAATAGAAAACGGCTATGTTCATGCCAAAGCGCCAAAACTTGTAGGTGCAGATATTTATTTGGATATTCCGTCTGTAGGCGCTACAGAAAATCTTATGTTGGCAGCAGTTACTGCTCAAGGTTCTACAAGAATTCAAAATGCTGCTCAAGAACCGGAAATCGTTGATTTAGCAAATTTTTTGAATACTATTGGTGCTGATATTTCAGGTGCAGGTACTTCTGAAATTGTAATTAATGGTGTTAAAATTGAAAGTTTACATTCTGCCGAATATACAACAATTCCGGATAGAATTGAAGCAGGAACATTTATGGCTGCTGTTGTTGCAACAAAAGGCAAAGCTATTATTAAAAATGTTTATCCGGCTCATTTAACATTCTTTAACGATAAATTAATTCAAATGGGAGCAAGTATTAAACTTGCAGATCCGACTACGATTGAAGTAAGTGCTCGTAACAGATTAAATTCAATAAACTTTGTAACACAGCCTTATCCGGGGTTTCCAACTGATTTGCAAGCAATTGCAATGACGTTATTAACCACTGCAAATGGTGTTGGTATTATTACTGAAAGTCTTTATGAAAACCGATTTATGCAAGTTCCCGATTTGAGAAGAATGGGTGCTGATATTCATCAAGATAGAAATCATGCAATCATTAAGGGTGTGAAAAATCTTACAGGCGCAACTGTTGTCGCAAGTGATTTGAGAGCCGGAGCTGCGCTTGTTATTGCAGGTTTGATGGCTAATAAGGAAACTATTGTTGAAAAATTACACCATATAGATAGAGGTTATGAATCATTTGAAGCAAAACTTCGTGGTTTAGGTGCAAAAATTCAACGTTTTAATGAAGTAGAAGAAACTAATATTAATATGGGGGTGTTAAATGAGTCCCGCTTATAAAAGATGGTATGATCATGACCCAAAATTATTGGAAGTTATTGAACTTTTAAAAAATTATCAAGATGAATTAAAAGAACATGCAGTTGTTTTTCTGGATAAATTAGAGCAAAAAGTATCAAAAGAAGCTCTTGATAGATTTTATGATTTGGTAAAACCTGTTAATGGCTCAAGATGGTACGATAAAGACCCTATTATTTCAAAAACTGTAGAAATTTTAAGAGTTGTGCCTCCTGAAGTTCAGCATGCTTGTGCGGAAAGATTTATTGCAGCTATTAAAGAATTGGGAATAGATTACGAAAGCCCTAATTTTGACGAATAGAATTAAATCAGTATTCTATGTTAATATGTTTTTACAATGAAATTAGAAAAGTGTTCATTTTTTGACAATTTTGTCAAAAATATAAATAAACAAAAAAGTTTTACATTAACCGGACTGACTACGTTTAGCCGGCTTTTGCTTGTTAAATATATTCAATCAATTTCATCTAAAAAAGTTCTATTTATAACTTCAACTGAGCAATCTGCATTAAGATATTCCGTTGATTTTGACAAAATTTGGGGAATTCAGTCTGAGATATTACCATATCAAAACACTTCGCCTTATGAATTAATCCAAGGTAATATTTATGATTATCAAAAACAAATTTCAATCTTGAGGAATCTGCCGGAGCTTGTTATTACTCCGATTAAAGTCTTGACTGAAAAATTTCCAAATGATACTTTTTTTGAAAAAAACAGGCTAAGTCTTAAAATCGGCGACAGTATTTCTCAGCAAGAACTTTTAAAAAAGCTGATTTCATTGGGTTACAAAAGAGCTACTATGGTTTCTGATATGGGAGAATTTTCTATAAGAGGAGATATTTCCGATATCTACAGCTTAAATGAAAATCCGATAAGAATTGAATTTTGGGGTGATGAAATTGTTGATATCAGATATTTTAATAATGAAACTCAAAAATCTATAGAAAAAATTAATGAAGCTGAAATATTACCGATTTACAAATTTGTGTTGCCTGAAAATTCCCCATCAGAATTCTCAGATGCTTTAAAAGAACAATTTACTCAAGAGGGCTATTTTGAAGGCATAAATGCATATCAATCTTATTTTAATAATGATTTAGTTTCGGTTTTAGAATATTTTAATGATTATATTCTTATATACGATGAGTATGCAGAAATATCTGCTAAATTGACTCAAATTGATGAAAATTTGAATAATTCCTATAATGAAGCATTAAAAAATAATTTGCTGGAACCTTTAAAAAATTTAAATCATCTTACGGAATCTGAACTTATACAAAAGACTGCTGGATTTCAAAAAATATCATTAAATAATTTTCTTTCTGATGAATCAAATGAAATTATTGATATTGATTCAAGAAATATTCAAATTTTTGATGCAAATATGGAAAATGTTGCACAGTTTTTGTTAAGTAAAAAGAATTATCAAATAACAATTGCAACGGATTATAAAGAGCGAGTAAAAGAAGTCCTTAATGAATTTGGAATTTTTGAGATTGAATATATTGAAAATATAAATTCCTCCGGAACAGAAATTCCGGATGGTAAAATCCTTATAGTTACTGATAGAGAACTGTTTAACAAAAGACAAAAAGATGTTCCTTCTGGACGTAAACGACATTATAAAGAAAAAGCCGAATATATTGAAAGCATAAACGATATAAAAGAAGGCGAGTATGTTGTTCATTCAATTCACGGGGTAGGAGTTTATCAAGGTCTTACAAAACAAGAATTTGACGGTCAATTGAAGGATTATTTGACAATAGAATATGCAAACAAAGATAAGTTGCATATCCCTGCTGAGCAAATAAATATGCTGTGTCGTTATAGAGGTGCAGGTCAAGTTAAACCTAAGCTTTCCAGAATGGGTGGTTCTGATTGGGAAAATACGAAATCTCGTGTAAAAAAAGAAGTTGAAACTATTGCGTATGATTTGCTTCGACTTTATGCGAGAAGAAAAATGCAAGAAGGGATTGCTTTTTCAGAAGATTCTCCTCTTCAATTAGAAATGGAAGAAGCTTTTGAATATATTGAAACACCGGATCAAAATAAGGCTATTAGTGATATAAAATCGGATATGGAAAGTTCAACTCCGATGGATAGGCTTGTTTGCGGTGATGTAGGATTTGGAAAAACCGAAGTTGCCATGCGAGCTATGTTTAAAGCCGTTACTTCTTTGAAACAAGTTGCTGTAATTGTTCCAACTACAGTTCTGGCTTTGCAGCACTATCAAACAATTTCAGAACGTTTTAAACCATTTGGTATTAATGTGGAATTACTTTGTCGATTTAGAAGTGCAAAAGAACAGAAAGAAACTTTAAAAAATCTTGCGACAGGAAAATGTGATGTTGTTGTAGCAACACATAGATTACTTCAAGATAACGTATTTTTTAAAGACTTAGGGTTGCTCGTTATTGATGAGGAACATAGATTTGGAGTTAGACATAAAGAAAAATTGAAAGAGTTTAGGGAAAACATTGATATTATTTCAATGTCAGCAACTCCCATCCCTAGAACGCTTTACATGTCATTGTCCGGAATTAAAGATATTTCAATTATTAACACTCCTCCGCAAAATCGCTTGCCAATTAAAACGTTTGTGGGTGAATATAATGAACAAACCGTAAAAAATGCAATAATGAACGAATTAGATAGAGATGGACAGGTATTTTATCTTTATAACAGAGTTGAAACTATTGAAGAATTCCGTCTTGAACTGCAAAAACTTGTTCCAAATGCAAGAATTGCGGTTGGACATGGACAGTTGAGTGAAAAACAATTGGAAGAAGTTATTGTTGATTTTGCAAATCATGATTCAGATATTTTATTGTGTACGACAATTATTGAAAATGGATTAGATATTCCAAATGCGAATACAATTATTATTCATGAAGCTGATAAACTGGGTTTAGCTCAACTTTATCAACTTAGAGGGCGAGTTGGTAGAAGTGAAAAGCAAGCGTATTGTTACTGCTTATACAAGAAATCTAAAGAATTGACAAAAGAAGCATCAGAAAGACTAAAAGCAATTAAAGAGTTTACAACTTTAGGTAGCGGTTACAGAATTGCAATGCGAGATGTCGAGATACGTGGAGTGGGTAATGTTTTAGGTACAAAACAGCACGGTCACATGATAAATGTAGGATTTGATACTTATTGCCAACTTCTTGAAGAAACTGTTATGGAGCTTAAAGGCGAAGGAACAAAAGTTGTTAAACCTGCAATTATTGATATCAATGTAACTGCGTTTATTCCTGATGATTGGGTTGGTTCAACCGAGCAAAAAATGATTGAATATAAGCGATTAGCGGATGTTAAGAATGAAACAGAGCTTGAATATATTGTTTCTGAATGGAAAGATAGATTCTCAAGAATTCCTGATGAAGTTGAAAATCTTATTAAATTAATCAAATTGAGACTTCTGGCAACTGAATGCTCTCTTACTTTAATTAGGGAAGCCGGAGATGTAATTAGAGTGTACACTCCATTTACACAGTATGAATGGAATATAATTAAAGCAAAATTAAACAGAGATATATTAAGAAGAGTAAAATTTACAATAGCACCGAAAAGCTGTAATGAAGGTAAATCAATATTTTTGGTGAATATGGGCTGTTGTACGTTTGAAGAAATGTTTAACATTTTGTCAACTTTGTTTTATGATATAAAAGGAATTATAAATCAATATAATAATTGATAAATATTTATAGGAGTATAAAAATGAAAAAAATTCTAACTTGTGTAGCTTTGTCCGTTATTTTGCTTTCTGGTTGTTCGTTTCAAAAGAGTGGCATTATTAAAGTAAATGATAAGGTTATTACAAAATCTCAATTTGATAAAGTAATTGATAAAGAACTGGATAATTCTCCATTCAAGGCTTTTGGTGGGGCTGAAAATTTTGTAAAATCAGATGATAATTTCATGTACGTTGTATACAAAGAAAAGGCTGTTAAGGAACTAATTGTTAAGGCTCTTCTTGATGACGAAATAGATAAGCGTGGAATTAAAGCATCTGATGAGGATATCAAAAATGAAATGAAAACTATCGTTGATAAAGTTGGTTCTAAAGAAGAATTAAACAGAATTCTCAAACAAAGAGGAGTTTCAAATGATGAATTTACTGAAGATTTGAAAACTCAAATAAAAATTAAAAAATTAATTGCTTCTATTTCAAATATTAAAATATCTGATGCAGATGCACAAAAATATTACAACCAAAATATTGATAAATTTAAACACCCAGAACAAGTTAGAGCATCACATATCTTGATTAGTTCTGATTTATTGCAACTAATTCGTGATATTAAATCTAAGAATAAAAATATTTCAACTACAGGTTTGAATGCAAAAGTTGAAAAAATTCAGGCAGAACAAAAGGCTAAAGCTGAAGCTATTTTGAAAGAAGTTCTTGCAAATCCTGATGATTTTGAAAAAATTGCTTCTCAAAAATCTGAAGATAAGGTAAGCGGAGAACGTGGAGGAGAATTAGGATTTTTCTCTTCTACAGATATGGTTCCTGAATTTTCTAAGGTTGCATTTGCAATGAAACCTGATACAATTCACAATTCTCTTGTTAAAACAAGTTATGGTTACCACATTATAAAGGTTACAGATAGAATGGAAGCTGGTACAACTCCATTTGTAAAAGCTAAAGACGATATCAAATACTATTTGGAAACTCAAGAACAACTTAAAGTTCTTAAACAATTTACTGATGGTTTGATGAAAAATGCTAAGATTACTTATATTGATGAATCTTATGATGTAGAAAAACTTATGAAAAATAAAGCGGAAGAAGCTAAAAAAGCTAAAGAATCAAAAGAAAATAAATAATAAAGGAGATATAAATGAATACAGCGACTGTTATAGGTAGAGCAGGTCAAGATGCAGAAATTAGATATTTTGAATCAGGAAAAGTAAAAACAACTTTTTCTCTTGCAGTAGGCAGATGGGATTCAAAAACAAAAGAAGAAGTTACAGATTGGTTTAACATTGAAGTTTGGGATAAACAAGCTGAGTTTGCAGGTGAATATATTAAAAAAGGCAGACAAGTTGTTGTTGACGGTAGAATTTCTATAAGCAAGTGGACTGATCAAACCGGCGAAGAAAAAGAAAGATTTCTTGTTGTTGCTAACAATGTGAGATTGTTAGGCTCAAAACGAGATGCAGAAGGCTAGGAGGAATAGAGTAGCTTTATAGTTGCTTGAAATTATGATTTTTTCTGATTTAGTTGGTATTATTGCAGATGATTTGACAGGTGCTAATGATACAGCGTTACAATTTCATCAAAAAGGTGCAAGCACAAAAATATTGCTTGACAGTGATTGTGTTCCCAAAGTAAAAGCTGGTACTGAAGTTTGGGCTCTCTCAAGTGAATCAAGAAATATTCCTGCGGAAGAGGCTGTTTCAAAAGTTGAAAAAGCGGTAAAGACTTTTACTGATAATTTTTCTTTTGATTATTATTACAAAAAGATAGATTCAACTTTAAGAGGGCATATTGCACTTGAAACATTAACAATGCTGAATATATTGGAATATGATGCTGCTCTAATAATTCCGGCGTTTCCTCAGGAAGGTCGTATAACTGTAGGTGGGTATCATTTAGCAAAAGGGGTCCCGATTGGTAGGACAGAAATCGCAATTGACCCGCATTCTCCGATTACGGAATCACATATTCCTACGCTTTTAAAATCACAACTTGGAGAAAATTCAGCAGAAATTGTTGGAACAATTGATTTACACACGGTTATGAATGGTGCTGGTCCTGTGTTGATGCGAATTAATGAATTAATCAATGAAGGTAAAAAGCTTATAGTTGCAGATGCAACCTCTTTGACTGATATTGAGCAAATAGCGTTAGCGATTAACAAATGTGATAAGAAAATTTTACCAACAGGAACCGCTGCCGGAGCTCAGGTTCTATCTAAATATTGGTTAGCAGGAATTGAAAAAGAAAGTATTGGGGTAAATATAGGAAATTTACCAAAACTGATTGTATCAGGCACTGCTACACAAATTACTGCTAATCAAATAAAAAAACTGGAACAAGCAGATGATTATGATAACATTAATTTTATTGCACTAACGTCATCCGAGATTTTAGACGGGGTTAATGAATTGTTGGTAGAACGTATTGTCACAAATTTGAAATCAGGAGTGACTGTTTGTGTGCATACATCTGACTTAATTGCTAATTTTGATGGATTTTCAGAAGATTCATTTAATGCAGAACTTACTAAAGATAAGTTTGCGGGCATGATTACTGATTTTTTGGCTGATTTGACGCAAAAGGTTATTGAAAGAATTGAAGTTATTTTGATAACTCTTGGTGGTGAAACTTCATATAAATGCTGTAAGTCAATTGATTCAAATGAATTACAACTTGTTGATGAAGTTGTACCGGCAATATCTATTTGTTCTGATATTAATAAGAAATGGATTATAACAAAATCAGGAAATCTTGGAAATAGTAATACATTGGTAGAAATACTTAATTATTTGGCGCATCATGAGTAAATATTCTGAAAAAATTGCAATACTAACAGGGGATCCCAATGGAATTGGAGCTGAAATTACTATGAAAGCTCTGAATTTATTGAATTTGCCAACTCGTGATATTGTAATTGTAACGCACCCAAAGATTTTGAATGCTTATGGCACATTAAACCAAAACTACGAGATTATTCCTGTTGATTATACAGGAAAGATTGATTTTGGCACTGTATCAGCAGAGGCTGGCGACTTTGCTTTTAGATGTCTTCAAAAAGCTTGTGAAATTAAACCTAAGTTTATTGTTACAGCTCCTACTTCAAAAGAAGCAATGCATCTTGCCGGACATCATTTTAATGGTCAAACAGAAGTTTTGGAAAAATTTCTAGCTCATGACGGACAAAAAGCCGAAATGCTGTTTGTTTCGAAAGATTTTAGAGTGCTGCTTTTAACAAGACATGTTGCTCTCAAGGATATTTGTTTAACAAAAGAAATGATTATTGAAAAAATTGAACGGTTAAGAAGTTATTTTCAAAATAAACTCAATATCAAGAAACCCTCTTTTGCCTTGTGTGCATTAAATCCTCATGCCGGAGAAAATGGAATTTGGGGCGATGAAGAAGAAAAAATATTAATTCCGGCAGTTGAAGCTTTGAGAAAACGAGGAATAAATATTACAAATCCAATGCCTGCTGATACTTTATTCATAAAAGGTGTGCAAAACTATATTAATGGAAATAAATCACCTTATGATTGTTATATATCTTGTTATCATGACCAAGGATTGATTCCTATTAAAGCTGTTGCATCAGAAAAAACTGTCAACATGACAATAGGCTTAGACATAATAAGAACATCTCCAAGCCATGGAACAGCATTTGATATAGCAGGAAAAAATATTGCAAATCCTGAGTCAATGATTGAAGCAATTAAAGCTTGTTTTTAAAATTATTATTTTGTAAATGCTTCTGCAATTGATTTATTATAATCAGGTCTTAAAATTCCTTTTTCTGTGATGATACCGGCAATTAATTCATGCGGAGTTACATCAAATCCAGGGTTAATAACTTTTACTTTGTCAGAGCAAATAATTTTTCCGTTAATGTGTGTAACTTCATCATGAGAGCGTTCTTCAATAGGAATGTCAGCTCCACTTGCTATAGAAGTATCAATTGTTGATAAAGGTGCCGCAACGTAGAATGGAATGTTGTGATATTTAGCAGCAATTGCAACAGTATAAGTTCCGATTTTGTTAGCAGCATCACCGTTTGCGGCAATTCTGTCAGCTCCAACTACAACCATATCAATCATACCTTTATTCATAAAATATGAACACATTCCGTCAGTAATCAATGTTACTGGAATCCCATCCATTGCTAGTTCAAACGTTGTAAGTCTTGCCCCTTGTTGACGAGGTCTTGTTTCATCCGCAAAAACTTGAACAGTATTATCTTTTGCAAAGGCTGAACGAACAACCCCAAGAGCCGTTCCATAACCACCTGTTGCAAGCGCTCCTGCGTTACAGTGAGTAAGAATTGTTGCGCCTTTTGGAACAACTTCTGCTCCGTAATCACCGATTTTTTTACATCTGTCTATATCATCGTGCTCAATTTCAATGGCTTTTTGAGTTAATTCTTCAATAATTCCGTTAATATCTGATTTCGAATTCTTGATAATTTGTCTTTGTTGTTCACATGCCCACATCAAATTAACCGCAGTAGGTCTGGATGTAGCCATATAATCAGCTTTTTCAAGCAACCAATTAATAAAAGCTTCTTTATTTGAATATTTATTACGTCCTTCTTGAGCATATAGAACGATTCCTTGTGCGCCTGCAATACCAATCGCCGGAGCTCCTCTTACAATCATATTTCTGATTGCACTAAACATTTCATCTCCAGATGTAATATCAATATATTTATATTCGTAAGGAATAATCGTTTGGTCTAACATTTTAGACTTACCATTTTCCCAAGTAATTGGTCTTATTTTTGATTCAAAAGCCATTTATATTTCCTTTCTGTTTTTTTAAATCTATCTTTACCCCTATTTTATTTCAAAATCAATTGTATTGTTTTCGTTTGCTTCTTTTTTTACACCGCTTATCAGTTCATAAACATAAGCAGTAACAAGACCTGCAAAACCATTAAACAACGCACTTATGCCAGCCATTAATACCATTATTAAAATCATTACAACTATAGAACCAAAGCTGGACATAAAAAATCTTAAAAAACCTTGAGTGTAAGAAGGAATTAATGCGCCTAAAATCATACTAATTGGTGTATAGACGATTGAAAATGCAATGAATGAAACAAATCCAATTACTGCACCGAAAATACAACCTTCTCTAACACTGATTATTCCAATAAAATCATTTTGTTTTAGGTATGCAAGTATGAATGCCGAAAGACAAAGTATTAATATCCAAAAACTAATCATGCTAACATAAGGAATTATTGTTATAAGACCTAATATTGCGCCGGCAAATGCGCTTAAAATTGATAATTGTTTAAGTAATAATAAATTCATGAAAATCCTTTCTGCCCCCTCTCCCCAACCCTCTCCCGTAGGGCGAGGGAGTAAAGTTAACCTGCGTTAATATATCCCTTTAGTGCTGTATGAGCTGCAACATAAGGGGATGCCAAATAGATAAATCCTTTAGTATTACCCATTCGACCTTGGAAATTTCTATTTTGAGTAGCCAAACAAACTTCCCCATCTCCAAGAGTTCCGGCATGAACACCTACACAAGGTCCACAACCGGATGTCAAAATAGCAGCATTGGCATCTACAAAAATATCAATCAAGCCTTCTTTCAAAGCTTGTTTGAATACATCTTTTGAAGCAGGACAAATAAGAAGTCTTACATCAGGATGAACGGTTTTACCCTTCAAAATATCTGCAACAATTCTTAAGTCTTCAATTCTACCGTTTGTACATGTTCCGACAAATACTTGATTAACTTTAATGTTCTTGAGCTCCTCAACAGGCTTCGTGTTATCAACTGTATGAGGACATGAAACTGTGTGTGGAACATCTTCTGCGTTGATTTCAATAATTCTTTCATAAATGGCATCTTTATCAGGTAGAATTTGTTTAAATTTATCTTCTCTACCTCTTTCTTTCAAAAAGTCTCGAGTCTTTTCATCTGCAATAAACAAACCACACTTAGCTCCAGCTTCAACTGCCATATTTGCTAATGTAAATCGTTCTGACATTGACATATTTTCAATAGTATCTCCACAGAACTCTAAAGCTTTATATGTGGCGCCATCTGCTCCAATCATACCGATAAAATAAAGCATTAAATCTTTTGAGCAAATACCTTTTTTAAATTTTCCATTTACAACGACTTTATAAGTTGCAGGGACTTTTAGCCAGGTTTTTCCAAGAGCCATTGCTACTGCAATGTCAGTTGAGCCCATGCCGGTAGCGAATGCTCCTAAAGCTCCGGATGTACAAGTATGAGAGTCTGCACCGACAAGGACTTCTCCTGGATTAACAAAGGTCTCAATTAACCTTTGGTGACATACTCCGGCTCCAACATCAGAAAGAACTGCACCATATTCTTTTGCGAATTCTCTTAATACCATGTGGGTATTAGAAAGTTCTTTTCTTGGGCTGGGAGCAGCATGGTCAATAAATAAAATTGAACGTTCAGGATTTTTAAGTTTAGGGACCCCTAATTTTTTAAACTCTTGTACAGTCAAAGGTCCTGTACCATCCTGTACAGCTGCAACATCAACTTTTGATATAACCAATTCTCCGGCATGAACTTCTTTGCCTGCGTGTTCTGAAATTATTTTTTCTACAAGAGTCATTCCCATAAACATCCCTCCCTTATAAATCTAATATACCACAAAACTGTTTTTTATATTAGAATAAATATAGTTCGGTTTTGAGGAGATTTAAATGTTAAAAATAAGAGCTTTATTTAAAAGCAGAGCCTTTATGTATGTATTACTGGCTTTATTTTCTTTATTGTTAGCCTGTTTATCCGGTGATTATGACTATGACCTTTATGCAAGATTAATAGTTGGAGAACACTTTTTTGCAAATGGCTGGATAACTTACCAAGATTTTGTTTCATACACTCCGACTCATTTGTGGTATGACCACGAATGGGGTTCCAGTCTCGTATTTTATGCATTTTTAAAACTTTTTGGGAATTTTGGTTTGATTTTAGTTCAAGCAATAACAATGTTTTTCACTGCATTTTTTGTAATAAAAGCACAAAAATTGCAAAAACATGCTTACCCAACTTCAATTGCTTTTATGGCAGGTTTTTTATATTTGTTTTCTCATCAAAACCCAAGTATTGTTAGATGTCACATGTTCAGTTTTATGCTCTTTGCAATGCTTTTATATTTTCTGGAAAAAACAAGACTCAAAAATTCAAATATATTATGGTGGATGTTACCAATAACTATAATTTGGAATAATTTACACGGTGGAATAGTCTCAGGCTTGGGTATGATTTTTATTTATTTGGTTGGAGAAATTTTATCAAGAAAACCGTGGAGAAAGTATTTTTTTGTACTTGCTTTATCAACGCCACTTTTAGCTATAAATCCTTATGGTGTAGATTATTTAAATTTCTTGTTATCAGCAAACACTATGAATCGTAAATTCATAACAGAATGGTGGGGTGTTTTTACTCAAAGACACGTAATATACTATTATCCAATCTTTTGTGTTTCTATTTTTGTGATTTTATTAAATTTTGTCAAATTTTTAAACAAAAAAAGGTTAAATATTACAAAGCTTTTAGCATTGATAACAACTGCAACTTTAGGAATAATTCATGTAAAATTGCTTTCTTTAGTATTGATTGTTGTGGCAGCGTTATATTATAACGAAATAGCCAGATTATTCAACAAAAACAGTTTAAGATTTTTAAATAAATTAACCTACGTTATAATTGGGCTGGCTGTGTGTTATATACCATTTACAAATCCAACAGTGGCAAGAACGGATTCAACAAAGTATCCTGTATCTGAAGTTGAATTTATTAAACAAAACAAAATAGAAGGTAATTTATTAACGGCTTTTGGTTTAGGTAGTTATACTTCTTATAAACTATATCCGCAAAATCTTGTCTACATGGATGGCAGATATGAAGAAGTTTATTATGACAGAGAATTTGACAATTTGATAAATTATGAAACTGCGGATCCAGAATTATGGGATGTTGTGTTGAAAGAGTATCCTACAGAAATTTTAATGCCAGAAAAAACAGCTCCTGTATACAAATTTTTAAAAGAGAATTCCGATTGGGAAGAAGTTTATACCGGCACTGTTTGTGGGGTATTTTTACCTAAAAACAGAAAAAAATATAACCAAATATTTATTATTCCTTCTCAAGACCTTGAATACTATCAAGAAAAAGAATTTGAAAACTTTGGAAAGTTTGGAAAGTTTGGAGCTCGTAAATAAATAATTTGTGTTATATAATGAAGGAAAATAAGGGGTAATTTAGTGAAAAGTCCGTTGAAGTATACGTGTTTATTTGGCGGTGGAGCTATTAGAGGCTTAGCTTATGTAGGAGCGATAAGAGCCTTAGAAGAACTGAATATCGAATTTGATATTATTGGAGGCTCTTCAGTTGGTGCAATTTTTGCAACCCTTTTAGCTTGCGGTTATAAATCTTATGAACTTGAAAACCTTTTTATGAAAGTTAATTTTGAGCTCTTTAAGGATATACATTTGGGGTTTGGGAAAGGTTTAGCTCTAAGCAAAGGTGGAATCTTCGTAGATTGGCTTAATGAACTTATTTCACAAAAATATGATGGTAAAAAAAAGAAAAATTTAAGTTTTGAGGATTTAGAAAAAGACCTTGTTATAATTACAACAAATTTAAAGACTTTTAAAACACAAGAATTTTCTAAAAATCTAACTCCGGACTTTGAAATTGCAAATGCAATCAGAATTTCATCCAGTATGCCGGGGCTCTTGCCACCATTTAAATATAATGGGGCAGATTTAGTTGACGGTGATTTGCAAAAAGCATCACCTATGTGGAGATTGTCAGAAACCTTAAATAATTCAGAATCAAGAATTTTAGAATTCCGACTGGAAGGAGAGTGTTCTCCTGAAGACAAAAATCCTCTTGCATTTATTAATACTATTTATAGTTGCGTAACTGATGTAGCAACAGATTTCGTTACTGATATTTACGGTCAAAATGATAGATTTGATTGTTTAAGACTTAATACAGGCGGAATTTTCTTTGCAGATTTTAATCTTGACAAAGATTCAAGAAGAAAACTGATAAATAGTGGTTATGAGCAAACTATGAAATATTTTAAAGAATATTTACTAAAGAAAAAAGAAGTCCTTGAAGAAGTATATTCAAAAGCTTTAAAATACTTAAAAAATGCGAATAAAGGTTTAAAAGAAGGTAATGTAGAAGAAGTTCAATGGTGGCTGGGAGATTTGTTTATTTTGCTTTGTGAAAATAAGGAAATCATTGACAAAAATATCTATGATTCAATAGTAACTCTAAAAAATAATTTAATGAGTTCTGTTTCGACGATTTTATTTTTTCATACCCGTTTTAAAAATCAAAAAACTTTGGAACAAGAGATGAAATCAGTATTAAAAACTCTTGATGAAAGACTTTCTGATATTAGATTATTTTTACAAACAATGTCATAGTGGTAATTTTTAAGAATTACAAATTAGCATAATGAATATCCCTAATCGGGTTATGGTTTTTCTGGTTAACTTTTTTAAAATAAGTATGTATCTGTTGAATACATATTTATTTATAAAAAGGAGTAAATTATGAAAAAAACATTATCTATGCTAGCTGTATTAGGGATAGTAGCTATAGGTGCTCAAACTGCACAAGCAGCTTGGTATGATTCTAACTGGAATCCATCAAATTGGTTTGGTAAAGGTTGCAATAAATGCGAAAAGAAGTGTGATCCTTGTAAAAAAGCTAAAAAATGTGACCCTTGCGAAACCGGAGCTGCAGCTCCTTGTAATCCTTGTGAAAAAAAGGTTATTCAACCTTGTAATCCTTGCCAAAAGGCAAATCCTTGTCCGGTTCAACAACCTTGTGACCCATGTGATAAACTACAAAATATGGCAAAATAAATTTTTTAATAACAAAAGCCCAGAACTTTTATTTTGGGCTTTTTGTTTACACTTTTTAATTCCTTCTGATAGTCTCAAATCTTATGGTACCAAAGTTCCATCAGACAACAATGGCAATTGTTTTATATTATAAAATAGTTTTGCATTTTTAACAAACGATTCAGGATTTGCACTTACAAAAAACTCTTCTGAGCCAATAATGTTTGAATTATTTTCCAAAATATCGTTTTTAATATAGTCTACGAAAATTTCTGCCGGATCTATAAATAAATTTTGGGGTGCATATTCAATAAGCTTTTCCAGTAGATATGGATAATGAGTACAACCTAAGATTATTTTATTCGGATTGAATTTCATCATTTCATCAATATGTACTTTTATATCCTCATCACCGCCATCAAAATGTCCCTCTACAATTGAAACCCAATTTGGGCAAGCTATTTCTTTAACTTCAATTTGAGAATTATACTTTGTGATTTCTCGTTTATAAGCACCAGAGTTAACAGTTCCTACTGTAGCAAAAACACCTATTTTATTAAAATTCATTCCGGAAATGATTTTTGCACAAGATTGAATAATTGGATAAATTTTAAAATCATAATTATCTTTCACAAAATCATAGGCTAATGCTGATGATGTATTACAAGCAATAACAACCGCTTTTACACCTTTTGATTTGAAAAAGTCTAAGATTTCTCTTGCAAAACTTATTAATTCGGTTTGTGACTTATTACCGTAAGGTAAATTTTTTAAATCCCCAAAATAAATAGTATTCTCACAAGGCATAACTTTTCTGAAGCGAGCGTAAACGGACAATCCACCGACTCCTGAATCAAAAAAACCAATTGGAGAATTCTTATCCATCTACTTCCTTCCTTTTAGGTATTCAATAATACCTTCTGCTATTGCTTTTGCAGTCTTTTGTTTTCGACTGTCAGTAATCAATTCGTTGCGTTCATCAGGGTTGGATAAAAATCCTATTTCACAAAGAATTGCAGGTACTGTCGTATGATTTATAACATAAAACTTAGATTTAAACAAACCTCTATCTCTTGAAGACGGAATTTCTTTTACCATATGTTTATGAACAACTTCTGCTAATTCTTTACTATAATCGTGATACCAGTGAGTTTCAATACCTGTTGGGTCTGTTGAAACCGCAGAATTTACGTGAATGCTTACGAAGATTTCCGGTTCTTCTTTTTCTGAAAAAGATACTCTGTCTTCTAAAGATACAAATGTGTCGCTATTTCTTACCAGTGCGGTTTTATAGCCTTTAGAACGTAATATCGCATTGACTCTCTGAGTTACATCAAGCGTTATATCTTTTTCATTAATGCCTTCTCTTATTGCGCCATAATCAGAACCGCCATGACCTGCGTCTAAAACGACTTTGCCTTTGATAGCACCTTTCTTAGAAGGCTTTTCTGTAATAATAGCTTCTTGCTGACCACGAGTTATTGTTATTTTTAATGCTTTTGAATCAACGCTTTGCTCAATTTTGACAATATCAGATTTATTGATCCCCAAAGTTCCTTTGACTCCAATTTGTGGCAGGAGAGAAAGTGTAAAACGATTATAATAAGAACCGTTTAAAGTTTTTATTATATCTTGTTCGTTATAACTTTTTACATTAAATAAAAATAAATTTAAGGAATTGTCCGTTCTCAAAATTGAATGCACAATTGGTGCAGAAAAAGATAATATAAGTTCATTTGTTCGAGAATCAATTTTTCTGACAAATGCTTTATTTATATTAGAGACATTTGTTGCCAATGACGTATGATTTAATTTCTCAGAATCCACTAAAAACAATGATTGTGAATCTTGTGAATAAATAGGAATATAATTTTTAGCTTTGTCTGACGTGATTACAATGCGAGCTTTATTATATTCAAATTGCCCAATTTTTGCGGTATCTTTGCAACTTCCATCCGTACAAAGTGAAATTTCTTTATTTCTTATAGATTTATCTAAAAAAGTGTTTGGCAAGTCTATAACAGCTCTGTTTGGAGAAGTCAGGTAAAACATTTTTGCTGTTGTAATTTGTCCAAGCCCGCTTACAAGCAACCCCCCATTTTTAGGAATATATTGATTTATAAAATATTTTGTTCGTAGTTTTAAGTTTGAGGATAAATCAACTGAAACAACAGAATCATAAGTTTTACCATCTGTATTTGCTAATGTTGAGTTTTCGAAAGCTCGCTGAATATCATCCATAACATTTTCAGGAGCCTTTATCATTCCTTGAGTCGGAATTGTAACTTTTTGTACAAACTGAGAATTTACTGCAATACTTGAATAAGCTTGGGATTGTTCATTTTCATCATATATTGCATTAAAATAGTCATTTTTCAAAGGCAAGTTTACAATTTTCGCAATAATATTTCCATCAATGCTCATTAATTTTATTTTTGAAGTGTCAAAGTCTTCTTCAAAAGTAATTACAGCTCTTACAATGTTTTTGGGATTTGTTTCAAATTGAGCAAGTCTAATTTCTTTAATGTTGCTCTTTTCAAATACTAATTGCTGTTTTTCTCCAATCAAAACTGCATCATTAATGTCAAAATAAATTCGATTAGGGTTACTCAATCTAATGTATTTTAAAGGAGTTTGAGCTCTTTGTCCCGAATTATTATCTTTTGTTGTAATATAAACCAAGCTTGAGGAGTCGTCATAATGCAGGGACATAACTTTTACAGGCTCAAATTCAGCAAAAACCGGAGTTAAAAAAGCCTGTATAAAAAATATGAATAACGTTATTATAAAAAATAATCTCTTCAACAAAGTTCTATGTCCCAAATCCTACCAATATTTTATCAAAGAAAAGGATAAAAAAAAAGCACCCTTGTGGAGTGCTTTGTGTACGTATTTCGAGAGTTAGAATTGGGAGGTTTGTGAACTTATGTGTTCATCAAACGGTCTATTTCATAGATTTTAAGAATTAATATTTCGGCTTGATCTTTGAACCACGTTAAAAACATTTTTATTTCATCTCTGAAACTATAACAACCTGGCCACATAGTATACATATTTCATACTCCTTATTAACCTTACATAAGTATTAACGGCATTTTTTTCTAAAACTTTAGGGTTTTTGAGAATATTGTTACATTTCTTAACGCAATTCGAGCAAATAGAAACAATGTTAAGAATTGTAAATGTCAATTTACCCCTAAATTACTAGATTATAGCAATTCGTTTATTTTTTTATAAAAGAAAAAGGCAATTTTTAAAAACAAAAATACTTTATTTATATGTAAGGTTAAAAGGTTAAATTTAATACAAATTTAGTAGGAGGTCGCTATGACTATCGGTTATGGCATATCTGGAATAGGTTACAACCCGTTGGGTAATTATGGACTCGGAATGAGCGGACAATATGGCTCATACGATGCATACATGCCTTCAATGATGGGTATGAATTATGGTACCGGTTATGGTATGGGAATGTATAATTCACCTTATGGTATGGCTGGAATGGGAATGGGTATGTATTATCCAACATTTATGGCTCAACAACAAAATCAAGTTGAACAAATGCAGTTACAACATGCCGGAAATATGCATACACAACTTTTGAACAATGAAGTTGCAGCAAATAGAGAAACAAATTCTGCAATAGTTCAAAAAATGTTAACAGATGGCGATATTCAAGTTGGAATTCAAAACTTGTATGCAAAAGTTAGAGCTGGTGACCAAGATGGAATCTGCGAAGAATTTGATAAATTAAAAACTTATGTTTATAATACATATCAAGATGAATTTAGAGCAAGAGGTGACAAAATTAATCCGTCAACTTCTGCAACAAGACATATTGAAGCAGTTTATGGTCAAATAATTTCAGCACAAGAAGGCACTGTTCATAGTTTAAGGGATGATATCCAAAGATATGGAGAAAATGCTCTTGAACAAGGCTTTATGAGCGGTTTCAAAGGCGGTCACAGTGGCAGATATATTGATGAAACAATGAATCACTGTTTTGATTTAAGCATCAATGATAAAGGCGCTCAAGATTTGAATCAACTTATCGGAAAAGGTGCAGGTACGACCGCTAGTGTACTTCAAAAAGGTGCTTATGGCGCAATCCTTGGTGGTGCAGGAGCCGGAGTTGGTATAGCTTCCATCAAAGGTCTAAATAAAGCATTTTTACCTAATGGTTTTGAATGTATAAAGAATCTGAAATTTGGTAAGGCAATGGGCAAATTCGCAATATTTGGTGCTCTAGCAGGGATTGTAGCAGATATATGCTGGAAAGCTTCTTCATAGATGTAAAATTGACACTATTAAACACCGAATGTGTGAAGTGTAATATGATGAAATATGTGTGTCGTGGGAAGTGTAGCATAATGAAATAGTATATTTAATTAATAACTCCTATACCTTTAACCTATAAATGGCTCGTCCTGCATAAATCGGACGAGCCATTCTTAATTATTTAGTAAGGTAATGCTTCCACAAAATCAGGGACTTTTACGTTACTCGTCGGTACATCTTTTTGCTTTAGAGATTTTTGTGAATAAGAAATCCAATTAAAAGACATAACGGAGCTTGGTTTGTCAATATTTCCTCTTATTATTGAACGAAATTCTTTTGTATTTTTCATAGGAAGTTGTGGTAATTTGTCAAAATCTTCCGGTAAAATGTTATGTTTTGAATCTTCTCCTGTTAACATTATCATCAATTTGTTAAAAGAAAAATCTCCAAACGCACCTAAGCCGGATACTATTTCATCAGAAAGTCGTCCTAGTACTACCAATTTTGCATAATCATTTATTGGATTATATTGTCCTTTTATGTACAAAGCCATCAATGGTCCTTGAGATTGAAGCATTTTAATATTAGCAATACCGTTTTCTAAATCAATATCTCCTCTTAAATATTTAAACAAACCTGTATCTTTGAGAGTAATAGCTTTTGTTACAACACTCAATGAAGTTCTTAACATGTTATCAGCTACAACGTTTTGTGCATAAAGCAGGTGTTCTAATTTCCCAAGAGAAGACATTCTTCCATTATTTACTATAAACTTAATATTTCCGTTTAAAGACTGTTTTGAAGTCAATTCTCCATTAATATCCGTATCAAAATCCATTATGCCACTAATATTATCTTTTCTGGTTGAAATTATACTGAAAATAGGCTCTGCACTAACTCCTCGTGCCATAATTTTTGTATTAAAGTGTTCATCTCGAAGATTATAATCCATACTTCCTGATAATTTGCCATTAAAGATTTCTGATGAGATATTTTTCAAAGTAATAATATCATTATTGAGTTTAAAATCGCTGGTAAAAGCAGACATATAAACTGGAGAACCATAAATATTGGCAAGAACTTTTTCAGAATAGAATTTGCCATCATGAATTTTTATAGGATACAATTTCGTCAACGGAGAATCTTTGTACATCAAAATTGTATCGGTATTCAAGTATTTTGATTTAATATTAACTGTTTTTATGTTCATGACCTCAGATAAATCGGTAGAAACAAGCGCATTAACTCCCATTGCTGAATCCGCAAGTTTTACTTGAGGTGCATTAACAACAACATTATTTTTATTGAAATCAAGAGTACAATTAGTTAAAGCCAACTGCGTTGATTGATTAAATAAATTAGGAATATTCAATTGACCGATAATTTCTGGTTTTTCTATTTTCCCGTTAACGAACAAATCTCCCTTTATCTGTGCAATTGTATCAAAGATATGAATATTTAATTGTTGAGGAATAAATATTCGCACATTTTTCATTTCAAGTTGTTTTAAGTCTTCGATAATACCTGTTACAGTAATTTTTTTAGAACCTTTGATATTTGATTTTAAATCATCTGTAAACTTTCCAGCAAACGATACAAGACTTAAATCTTCAATTTTTAGGGTGTTCTTTTCAAGTTTAGAACTTAAATTCAAAATAGTTTGTTCATCAAAAACATCAGTTTTTTCAAAAAGGACTTGTGCATTAATATTTTGAGTCAATTTATTCCCGTTAATAGAAGCTTTTACCGGATATCTGGTTGAAATATTCTCTAACTTTGTTAAATCTTTTGAATTTACAAATCCATTAAGGGTTGCAAAAAAGCTAACATCATTATTATTAAAATTCAATATTTCACTTTTTACAACAAGTTTTGAATTTGGCATATAAATACTTGTTTCCGGGATTTTCATATTATCGGCATCAATTATTAATTTTAAAGATGGAATCTTAATTTGTGCTGTTTCCGGAGTTTTACAAGTTATATTATTAACATAAGCTGTATTATTTTTATTTGTGTCAATCTTGAATGTTCCCATTGCTAAGTTAAATTTATTATTTTCTAAGTTTAAATTTTCAATTAATAAATTTTCTTTGTGAACGATATTATCAAGAGTTCCGCTAATATTTGCAATTAAAGAAGCAACCCCTCCTTTAACACCTAAACTAGTAGGGCAAAGGTATTTAAGTTCAACTTTGTTCATTAATAATTCAAGGTTAACATTTTTATCAATGCGACCTTTTGCTATAATCGGAGCATTGTTTACGTAACCGACCGCATTAACAATATTAATTATATTATTTGAAAAATCTATATCAGAATTTATCTTTTCAATTTGAAGTCCATTTGATTTTATTCCGGCATTTGTAATTTTCATAAATCCGTTAGATTTAATTTTATTTAAATCCCCTTTTAATGAAAAATTAGCATTTAATGTTCCACTAACGGATTTCACATCTTTAATACGAGATAAATCTGCAAAAATTTTCAATTTTTGATACAAATCATTTATTGCAATTTCGTCTGTCTTAACTTTTAGATCCAACACAGGTTTTTTAGAGTTGTTAATCATTCCTTCTATGTAAACCTTTTTGTTTACAGACGTATATATGTTCGATAAAATACTCGCTTTATCACCCCAAAGAGTCAAATAAATGAAACTTTTTGGATTCTTTCTTGCTTTATCCAGTACGGAAATATTATCTAAGTTAACAAAACCGGACGCTTGTATTGCTTTTTCTTGATTTTTATATAATTTTAAATCCGCAATTATATCAGAATGAAAATCCAAGTCTTTGATTTGGTCGATAAACTCAATAATATCAATTTTTGGAGAAAATTCCTCCATTTCCATATTCGGATTTACAACAACGTCATAGGAAATATATTTATGATTATTGATAAAAAATGCACCATTTGTTTTTAGTTTATAATTCTTGAAATTCGGAATTTTATCCAGTTCCATATTTTGCCCTTCAAGAATGTATGTTTCGTTTGCTTTTTTGTTTAAATACGAAAATTTATATTCTTTTAATCTAATATTAGGATTGTCATTGAAATCTTTTTGTTGCAATCTTTCTATGAAGTTTGGCAAATATTTATCATCAGACGTTACTCGAATTGTCATTTTTTTTGCTTGCATTGCAGTTATTGACGGAGATTCTTTAAAGAATGAACTCCAAGGAATAAATAATTTTACATTATCAAGCTGTGCAAATTTTTGCCCATCTTCATACATTATGTGCATAATAGGGGTTTTAACCTTCAATAAAGGTCCAACTCTTAGAATTAAACGTTCAATATGAACATTAACACCTAAATCTTTGCTTGCTTGTTCTTCAATTGCAGGTATGAGTTTGGAAGCACTGATTGGTATAAAACAAATTGATACCAGAATTGCTAAAATACAAAATCCTATTAATAAATATTTGCTATATTTTTTCATAACACTCTTTTCTAATTAACAGTACAATAAATTTTTGCCTTCATTTGTGTCAAAGAAATACATGTTCTTCAAGTCAAGTTTTAGTTCAATTTCATCACTGAATTGGTAATCTAAAGGTACTTTAGCAGAACATTTTGAACCATTTAATTCAAAATAAACAATTCTTTCTCCTCCACTCATTTCGACTATATCCGTTTTAACCTTTATTGAAATAGAGCCTTCTGTCATTTTTTCAGCTCTTATTCCAATTATAACTTCTGAATCCTTAAAATCTATAGGCAAATCGAATTCAACACCTTCAATTGAAAATTTATTTTCAACAACATTTGCTTTAACAAAGTTCATTTGCCCAATAAAACCGGCTACGAATTTATTTTTTGGTCTATTATATATCTCTTCAGGTGGCGCAACTTGTTGAATAATGCCTTTATCCAATACCACAATCCTATCTCCCATCGTAAGAGCTTCTGTTTGGTCATGAGTTACATAAATAAAAGTTGTTGCTAAATCTCGATGTAAACGTTTGATTTCTGCTCTCATTTGAACTCTCAAATTAGCATCAAGGTTTGATAATGGTTCATCCATCAAGAATACTTTTGGATTTCTGACAATAGCTCTTCCAAGAGCAACTCTTTGCCTTTGTCCTCCAGACAATTGCTTAGGCTTTCTCTCTATAAATTCTTCCAAATTTAGAGCTTTTGCTGCTACTCTAACCTTTTCATCAATTGTCTTTTTATCAAATTTACGCATTTTTAGCCCAAATGCAATATTATCATAAACACTCATGTGCGGATAAAGCGCATAACTTTGGAAAACAAACGCAATATCTCTGTCTTTTGGGTGTATATTGTTTACAATCTTATCATCAATTGAGATTTCTCCTGATGTTATATCTTCCAGACCTGAAATGAGTCTTAAAATAGTTGATTTACCGCAACCGGAGGAACCAACAAGTACAATAAATTCCTTGTCTTGTATTTCAAGATTTATTCCATCAATAATATTTTTCTTGCCGTCGTAACTTTTTACAAGGTTTTTTAAAACAACTTTACTCATAGCCCCTCTATTTTTTTAATTTAATTTTTCCCTTGTGGAATTATTATATTAAAACTTGTATTTTTAAGAATTTTTGATTCAATCCAAACTGTACCATTAAGAGCTTGAACAAGATTCTTTACACAAGCTAATGTCATAGCTCTCAAGAGATTTTTTCTGTTTGCAGTGTCAACTATTATATAAGGCTCAAACATATATTCTAAATCGTTTTCAGATAGCAATAAAGAACTACATGAAACTGAAATCATTACAAAACTTGCTCCAAATAGATTTTTTGATTGAATACATTCCTCATCCGGAACTGATATATTAATTGTAACTTCTCCCATATCGACAGATTTTAGAATAACTTCCAATATATTTTGAACAATAGTTTTTATAATATTTTCATCTGATACAATCGTATTTTTCATTCCTTCTTCAACAGAAATATTCCAACGAAGTTCTTTATCTTTATAAAGTTGTTCATTGAACTTTACAATAGCATTGATGGTGCTCATAATATCAAATATTTTTAAATCTGGGGTTTTATTTTCAACTTCTGTTTGAGAAAGGTCTATTAGTTTGTTAACAAAATACATTAAATCAGAGGAATTCTTTTTGATAATTTTAATATATTTTTCTTGTTGTTCGGACATTGCTCCACCCAAACCATCAGCCATTGCCTGAGAAAATCCAACTATAGATTGAAGAGGAGATTTGAAATCATTTGCGAGTTTTATCAAAAATGAGTTTTTCTCTTTGTTGGAATTTTGGATTCTTGTTTCTTCCATGTCTTTCATCTCTAATAATGAGTGAATTGAATCTCTAAATGAAAGTACATAACCATCTTCGATTTCTTTAGCTGTCATGTCAAAATAAACTTCTTTTGAGAGAAATTTAGTAATAACTTGTTTATCAGTAATCATTGCACTTGTTATCAAATTTTGCACATTTTCTATAAAATCAGAAATGTTTGATGTTAACAAATGCATTTTTGATGTTTCAAAAATTTCAGCCGCTTTATCGTTAACCCATTGAATTTTGCCATCTTTATTACAAAAAACAATAGCATCAGGAAGAGCTTTTTCTACGTCAATAGTATTCGTTCTAAATAATATTTTTTTTATATCCATCTTTAATTCCTTACAAACTTTCCACAATATTTTATCATAAAGACTTAAGAAAATATTAACTTAATGAAGAATTGTAATTTTTTGTATTAATATTTAATATAGCAGAGGTAAAAATTATGAAATATAAAGATTATTATGAAACACTAGGTGTAAAAAGAGATGCAACTGAGGCAGAAATTAAGTCTGCTTATCGTAAACTTGCAAGAAAATATCATCCTGATATTAATAAAACAAAAGAAGCCGAGGCAAAATTTAAAGATATTAATGAAGCTTATGAAGTTCTTGGTGACAAACAGAAACGTCAAAGATATGACAGCTTAGGTTCCGGTTGGCAAGGTGGAGCTGATTACACACCACCTCCAGGGTTTGAAAACTTTAGTTTTAATTTTAATCAAGGTGGAGCACAAAGTTTTGACTTTGGTGGCGGAGCCGGAGGTTTTTCAGATTTCTTTTCATCACTTTTTGGTGATATGATGAGTGGACAAGCCGGCGCTCAACGTGGCGGTTTTGGAGGATTTGACTTTGGTGACTTGGGTGCTCAGCATTCAAGTCGGAGAACTTCTGCAAAACAAACTCGACCGGAAGAAAATCTTGATATAACAAAAAATCTAAATGTAACAGCTCAAGAAATTTTTGATAAAAAGCCTATTTCTGTTACATTTACAGATATGGAAAAATGCGGTTACTGTAATGGAGGAGGATATTGTTCTCATTGCGGAGGAACCGGCATCCTTTCAACTCCAAAAACAGTCAAAGTGAAATTGCCAAAAGATATTACCGAAGGGAAAAAAGTCCGTCTAAAAGGAGAAGGGAAATCCGATAAATACGGCCACAAAGGAGATTTGTATCTGATTGTTCATTTCAAAGATTCTGAATATGAAATTGACGGTGTTAATTTGACAAAAGAAATTGAGATAACACCTCCGGAAGCGGTTTTGGGTACAAATAAAGATATAAATACATTGCATGGAAATATTAATATCAAAATTCCGGCAGGAGTATCAAGTGGACAATCTTTAAGATTAAAAGGACTTGGGTTACCATCCTCTGATGGTTTTGGAGTACTTAATGCGAAAATTAAAATAGTTGTACCTAAAAATTACTCTCAAGAGATTAAAGATTTGTATAAAAAAATACAGATATTAAGTTTATAGCAAAAACGAGGGTGGCTAAAAAGTCATCCTCGTTTTTTTTTTGAATAAAAATATTCTTTTATAAATTAGTCATCAGCATGACCAGCTGTTCCAAGAACGTCTCTCATTTTGTGCATAACCATTTCTTTAACAGCTGTTCTACCAGGTCCCATGTATTCACGTGGGTCAAATTTTTCAGGATGTTCAATAAAGAATTCTCTGATAGTAGAAGTCATAGCCAATCTCAAGTCTGTATCAATGTTGATTTTTGCAACACCGTGTTTAGAAGCATAGTTAAGCATATCTTCAGGAACACCTTGAGCATTTGGTAAGTTACCACCAAATTTATTACATTTAGCAACGAATTCAGCAGGAACTGAAGAAGAACCGTGAAGAACGATTGGGTAATCGCCAAAACCAGCTTCTTTTAATGCGTCTTTAATTTCTTTTAATCTGTCGAAGTCTAATTTAGCTTCACCGGCAAATTTGTAAGCACCGTGAGAAGTACCGATAGCAATAGCTAAAGAATCACAACCGGTTTGTCTTACGAATTCAACAGCTTCTTTAACGTTAGTATATTTAGCATCTTTAGCGTCAACGTTAACATCGTCTTCAACACCGGCTAATTTACCAAGTTCAGCTTCAACTGAAACTCCTCTTTCGTGAGCATATTCAACAACTTTCTTAGTAACAGCAACGTTTTCTTCAAAAGAGAATCTGCTTCCGTCGATCATAACAGAAGAGAAACCACCGTCGATACAAGCTTTACAAATTTCAAAATCAGCACCGTGATCTAAGTGTAATGCGATAGGCACTGTAGTTGTAGCTAAAGCTGCTTCAACCAATTTTACAAGGTAAGTTTGGTTAGCATATTTTCTAGCACCAGCTGATACTTGAAGAATGATTGGAGATCTTGTTTCTTCAGCTGCTTCTGCAATAGCTTGCAAAATTTCCATGTTGTTAACGTTGTAAGCACCTATAGCATAACCGCCGGCAAGTGCTTTTTTGAACATTTCGTTTGTTCCAACTAATTTTCTTTCACTCATCTGAGTTCTCCTTCTTTGTAATAGTTCAGAGGCAATCGCCTCAATACATGCTCAAAATACTACAAAAATAACTAAGATTCAAGAATTTTGTTCAAAAACAAAAAAAAGCCTCTTTGGAATAGAGGCGAGGGGAAATTTTAGTTAATAGGTATACACTTC
>CAZHEI010000011.1:0-31350 GCA_964531425.1 uncultured Vampirovibrio sp.
AGGAAGCTGGAGTCCAGAAGGCCTGTCTAGGGGTGACATATAGCCCCCCCCCCCCGAAAATAGCGTCAGGACAAGGGTTTGGGTCGGTTTTGACTAAAAACTCATCCAAAGACAAATTCTCGCCGACACACTGCGTACAACCACCTCTAAATCGGGCTAAACATATATTTCTATTCAATTGTTCTCTACTTCTGGACAACACAAAATCCTTATATTAAACGACATTATATCCAATTATCTTTATTATATCGTATTTATATATTTTTTGCAAGTGTTATGTTACAGATTATTTATTTAGTTTTTTTGATACCTTTTATAGTAACGAGTTTGCGGAAAAATTAAAAATTTTCCAGCATTCTCTTAACTTTTATCTTCCTTCCGGAGCACCAATTCTGTGTACTCTTATAAAGTTTGTTCTTCCGCTTATTAATTTAGGAATTGAACCGATGATTATAATTCTTTCATCTTTTTTCAATTCCGTATTTGTATAAATGAAATCATCAATCTTTTCTAGCATTTTAGCATCTAAAACATCATCCCATTCTCTGTAATACGGAGTTATACCCCAATACAAATTTAACCTGCGACAAGTTGATTCCATATCACTAATTCCAATTACCGGAACTGATGCTCTCAACTTAGCAAGAAGTTTTGGAGTATAGCCGGTATGAGTAAAGGCAAGAATTGCCTTTGCATGCAAATCCTGTGCCATTTTAATTGCAGCATTTGCAATTGCTTGTGGCGATAGTTCATAACAATCATTCATATCAAGAGAAAGATTTGAAAGACAGAATTTGCAATTTTCTGTATTATTTGCAATTTCTCTCATCATTGCAACAGCTTCAATCGGATGTTTACCCATTGCAGTTTCTCCTGATAGCATAACAGCATCCGTTCCATCCATAATCGCATTTGCAATATCACTGGCTTCTGCTCTGGTTGGGATTGGTTCTTCAATCATTGATTCAAGCATTTGTGTTGCTACAATACAAACTTTTCTTTGTTTAATAGATTTATCGATAATAACTTTTTGTACAATAGGAACTTCGGCAGGAGACATTTCAATCCCCAAATCCCCACGAGCAACCATTATTCCGTCAGAAGCCTTGATTATTTCATCCAAATTTTGAATAGCTTGCGGTTTCTCAATTTTTGCAATAACCGGAATTTTTCCTCCAAATTCTGTTATATATTTTCTTGCCAGTACGATGTCACTTGCTTCTCTAACAAATGATAACGCAATATAATCAGCATCATTTTCTACTGCAAATTCAATAAATTTTACATCTCTTTCTGTAACAGCATCAAGACTTGCCGTTGCTCCCGGGAGGTTTATTCCTTTTCTCGGTTTAATACATTGCCCATACAGAACTTTAGCAGTTACAATTCCATCACAAGATTCTATAACTTCCAGACCAACTTTCCCATCATCAAGTAAAATCTTATCTCCGGCTTTTACATCATTTGCAATTCCTTTATAATCAACAGGAATAATATTTTTACAAGGCTCAAATTCACCATGCTTAAGTTTAATAATATCATTTTCCTTGATATCAATTGGCTCAGGAATATTCCCTACTCTTATTTTAGGACCTTGTAAATCTATAAGTACCGGAATATGTACATTTAAATCTTTTGAAACTGCTCGTATATTTTTGATATTTTCTCTATGAGTTTCTGCATCGCCATGTGAAGTATTCAATCTAAACATTGAAGCTCCAGCCTTAGCTAGCTTATAAATCATTTCGTATGAAGAAGTAGCAGGACCAAGTGTTGCTACAATTTTTGTCTTGCCTGAGTGCGTATTGTTTAACATAATCTCCCCCTGAAAAAACGCTACATTAAAAAAGACCCACTAAGGGTCTTAATTGGCTGGGACGGAAGGATTCGAACCTCCGAGATGGCTGGACCAAAACCAGCTGCCTTACCACTTGGCGACGTCCCATCGGGTTACTTTATTATAATAGAATATCAATATTTATTGTCAAGAATTATTTTTCCAAATTATTTTTTTTAGAAATGACTTTATTGTGAACAGGTTGTCTTTTTATTGAAATTTATTTATAATGTTTATTATGGATTTATTTACAGAAGGGCAGAAGTTAACTTTATTTTTTCAAAAAGATTCTAATATGGTCGAAATGACATGTTCAATCGAAAAAGTTTTGGATGACAGGCTTGATTTAGTATTGCCTCAGTATTTCATGAGATATATTGAATTCCTTCAAGTCAGCAAAAAACTAACTGCAAAAGCTTTTTCAAAATTTGGAACAATTGATTTCAATACCGTTGTTATTGCTTCTCCATTAGAAGATTGCTTTACGATAGAAATGGACTATAATTCAATCAGACTAACTTCCGGAGATGAATTAGCCGTTGTGAAAGCTATAGAAAATATCGAAGTTATTACCAATGACGAAACTTTAAAGTTAAAAACCTTTGAACTTTCAACCGAATGTGTAAAATTTTATTGTGATAAAAAATTAACATTGAATGAAGAAGTTGAATGTTCTTTAAAATTACCGAAAGATTATGGTATAATTAATTTCAAGGCTGTTATTTTTGAAATAGATCCAATTTATGAAAATGAACATACTGCGGTTTTCACAACAATGACCGAAACAGCAAGACAGTCTCTTTTGTATTACATGTACATGTATAGCAAAGATACAGATTAGGAAAGAAGATGAAAAAGTTGATAGATAACGAAACAAAACCACAAATATCAAAAAAAAATAAAATGTATGACCAGATAGAACGTTGCAGATTGGATTTGCAAAAAGATCCATCAAACCCTAGTTTGCATATTCGTTTAGGGGATTTGTACATGAAATGGCATCTTGATATCTTTAATGCCGGTCAGTATATTGATGAAGCTATAACCGAATATCAGTTAGCAATGGAGTCTTTGATTGATTCACACGAAATTTATTACAAGATTGGAATTGCATTCTATTACAAAGGTGATTTAGATAAAGCTATCAATTATCTAACAATGGCTCTTGAAAAGAAAAATGATTACTATCAAGCTTATTACATGTTAGCAGAAGTTTTTGTAAAAAAAGCTCATTTTACGGATGCAATTGATGCCGCAACAGCAGCTATTCAATGTTCAAAAATTGGCTCCTCTAGTGCTCATTATTTGCTTTACAAGCTATATGAGGCGTCATCTTTTAAAAACACAAAAACAAAAATTAAGGCTTTTTGCGAAAGAATTATTTCTGCAATTTTAATTCCATTTGACAAATTGGCAATTGAAAATATCATAAAATCGTTATCTTATTTGAGATTCTTAAATCTCTTTTTAAAAGGGTTTTATGCTATTCAACTAAAAGATTATACAAAAGCAATTAATCTATACAAAGAAGCAGTAGAACTTGCTCCAGGGTTTGCGCCATTATACTGTGTCTTAGGAGATATTTATCTTTCAACAGGATATTTTGAAGATGCAATTACAGAATATAAAATGGCTATTTGGCTAGATTCTTTTAATATTGCTGCATACAGACATCTTTGTCGAGCTTATGAAGAACAAGGAGATTATAATCAAGCAATAGAAGTTTACAACAAACTTATCTCAATGGCTCCTAATATTCCTGACTTATACTCAAATCTGGCAAATATTTATTACATAAAAGGAGAATTTGATTTAGCAATATCGAATTATCAAACTGCAATTACATTGAATCCAAACCGTTCTTGGACAAGCGTTATTGCTCAAACAATGGGTTTTGTATATCAAGAAAACAAATCCGATCCGGATGCAGCGATTTCTGCATATCAAACTGCCTACGTGTTAACTCCGGATGATATTGATATTTATGTGAATTTAGGTAGCGCCTTTTACGACAAAGAAGACTACAACAATGCATTAGCTGTTTATAGACAAGCTCTAGAGTTACAACCGCATAACCCTAAAATTCATTGTAATTTGGGATTTTTGTACTGGGGTAAAGCTGATACAGAAGAAGCGATTAAATCTTATGAACTTGCTATCAAATACAATGACAAGTATGATATAGCTTACAATAACTTAGGAGTTATTTATCTGGATGACTTAGGTCGAGTTAACAAGGCTATGGAATTATTTAGAAAAGCTGTTGAAGTAAATCCAAGTTATGCATTAGCTCACTTTAATCTTGCTCGTGCAATTTCTATCGTAGGAGATAAGGTTGAAGCTGCAAAATTATATCAAATGGCTCAAGATATTAACAAAGTAACTCAAGAAATTGATCCAAGAGATATTGCAGATAAAATAAGTGAACTTTTTGAGTCATAATTTTAATACTTTACCTTAAAAATTTAGCCGGTATAATAGTATAATACCGAAAGAAGATAATTATGTTGGAAGATGATAAAGATGGGTTATCCCATTTAATAGAAAAAGAATTAAATTCAAATGATAAAATCCTCAAACCGGATTTTTCACAAAAAGCCGGAAGAGAATTGCTTGCGTATTATCTTCAGTCGAAGTTTAAGCAAGTACTTGCTTATGATAAAAAAGCACCTCAACCTGTTTTTGTTGAAGTTCGTTATGATTTTATTCAGAAATTTTCTAAACGTTTAATAACAAATCCTGATAAAAAAATTATGGTGGGAATAACCGGAGAATCCGCATCAGGAAAATCAACAATTTGCAGATCAATTTCTGATGTCATATCTAATTTTTCAATGCCTGTAACAATTTTGACTACAGATAATTATTTTAATGATATTTCAGAATTAATAAAAAGATATGGAACTTTTGATGCTCTCAGAGATAACGGTTATGACGTGGATTCTCCTGAGAGTTTTCAATTAGATGTTCTAAAAGAAGATTTGGAAAAGATTTCTCAAGGAGAGAATATTTATTCACCTGAATATTTGATTAATGGCACCGGAATATCTGTTCCAAAAGCGAAATTTGTTCCTTCAAACAAAATCGTTGTTGTAGAAGGAATGGCATCTATGTATAAAGATATTAAAGATATTTTTGATATCAAGGTTTATGTAGAAACCGACATTGAGATAAGACGTGATAGATTTTTGAAACGTGCTTATACTGAACGTAACCAAGCATTAGATGAAGCTAAGAAACATTGGGAATATATTCTTGGAGCCGGTGAAAAATATGTTAAACCGGCTAGAAATGAAGCCGATATAATCTTAAACGGGGATACTAATCTTGCTTATTTCTGCAAAATTTTGGAATACATTTACACTATTACAAATAATTTTCAGGGTTAGACCTTCTTGAAAAATGAAGTCGAAAAGCGCAATTGCTAAGCTTTATTTTTGATAATAAAATTTCTTGGATCATCCATGTCTTGCATTGCTGACATTACCCCAATTTTACCGGTTTCTTTTTTAATTTGAATTCCTTTTATAAGAGCATAAAAAGTTAAAAATTTTGGTAAAATAAACGGTAAAACTAATGTTACAACTGTTATTGGTCTTAATTTTCCCGATGTTATAATCTTAAAAACTTCTTTCAAATTTTCCGGCATTTTTCCATTGTTTATGCGTTTAACATCTTTTGCACAAGTATAAAGAGGAAGGATCTTTAATCCCATATTTATGATAGAAATTCCAACTTCTCTGGCTATATCAACTGAGGCATTAACATCTTCCATAAAAGAAACTTGTTTTTCATCAGTTTTTTCAAATGCATAAAACAGTTGTTGTTGAATTTTCTTAGCTTCATCAATTTGTTCCGCAGTTGGCTCTATTGTTTTTAAAGCTTTGTTCATTGCAACTTCTTCCGGATACTTTGTTTCAAGATACTCATAATATTCTTTTGCATCATTTTTTAGTTCTTTTATTGCATTAATATCTTTTTTAAATTTTGATAAAAAAGTTTCCTTCGGAACTTCAGAAGTCGGAATTGCTACTTTTTTTCGTTGTTCATCCGTATAAGTAATAAATTTATCAGGATTATTCATTAATTCTTGCTTTGCTTTAAAACGCCCGATTCTAGCTGAATCTTTTACTAATTTAACAGTTGGAGCAACCGCAATTAATGCAGCTATCCCTGGGATGATTGTAACAAGAGCTAACTGCGCACCCCTTAATACATTATTCATGCCGGAAGAAAACTTAAAAGTTTTTTTCAAAAGAGCGATTCCCCCACTTATTGTTGCACCAATAAGAGTACCGGCTGCCGTTATAGCACCACTCAAAACAAATGTAGCCATTTGCATATTAGTACTATACTCGTTAGACATATTTTCAATTTTTTTAATTGTTTGTAAAATAATATTTCGTTCTTTTTCAGCTTTTTCAAAATCAGTTTTTGATGCAATCTTGTCTATTTCTTCAAAATGAGCAGTTTTATTTATTTCTTTTTCTGTGTATTTTTCTTTCCATTCTTCATACTTTTGAGAATCTAGCTCAAGTTCATCTTTTGTTTTTTTTGCAAGATTATGAACTTTTACAAAATTAAAATTGCTTTTATCTAATATTTTGCCGGTTTTAATTTCTTCTTTTGGGAGATTTTTTGCAATATCTTTTGCTCTTTCTTGCTGTTCAGAGTTATAGATTATAAAATTCCTATAATCACTTAATTCATTTTCTCGAGTATGAAATCTGGCAAGCCTCGCAGCTTGTTTTGCAACATTTGCCTGCCATATATTGACAAAAACACTGGTAATAGCTGATGTTACAATCATTCCAAACAATTCCCAGTAAGGTTTTAAATCAGGAGTTTTTTTTGCAATAGAACTCTTTTTAGTAATAGCGCCAAGTCCTGCACCTAGCGCCAACGAACCCAAATATATCATTGCAGAATAATTTTTTATTACAAGTCCAATGTCTTCTGTTTTATCAATAGCATGCTTATCCATCACATTAATGGCACCTATAATCGTTTGTCCATAATGTTTCGCCATTTTTAGCTCTTCTTGGCTTGGAGGATATTTTTCTCTTAATACATTGTCAATTGCTTCGTTTTTTCGTTGCTCAGCTTCCCATACCCTGTAGGTATGCCAATTATTTTTAACCTGTTGTATGTTATTAAATAATTCCAAGAGAGCTCCTTTTAAAACCAATTCTTTGAGTATAAACCTTCTAAAATTTTTTTTTGCTAAAAGGTATCTGATAGTTTTCTAAAAATAAACTTTCAAAGATAACTACTTTACTGAAAGATTTAAAAGTGTTAATATTAGCTTATGTTGAAGTTATATATAACATCTGGAAATAAAAAAGATGGAAAGACTTTTTTAAGTGCCGGACTTGCGGCAACAATGCAAAGTCTTGGTTATGCAACCAGTGTTTACAAGCCGATTCAAACTGCAGGAAAAGAAATTAACGGTTTTATGCAATCTCCTGACTTAACTTTTATAAAGTCAATGGATCCATACATAAATACGTATTTTACGTACCTTTTTAAATCAAATTCCGAACCTCTTATTGCCTCAGAAAATGAAAATGAATTTATAGATATAGATTTTATTGAGAATGAATACACTAGGATAATAAGTTCAGCTGATTGTACTATTTTAGACGGTGATAGCGGATTGCTGAGCCCTCTCGCTCCGTCCGTCCAAAATATTGATATGATTAAAAAATTACAAATTCCAACGCTTTTTGTAATTACTCCTCGTGAAAATGCTATAAATGATACATTATTATCAATTTATGCAGCTCAGGATAAAGGTATTGAAATCCGAGGAGTTATAATAAACAATATAGCAGAGAATTGCCCTAAGGAAAAACTTACATCAATTACACGAATAATTGAAGAATATACAAATGTAAATATACTGGGTTTACTTCCTAATATCGGAACATCTATTCAACCAGAAGAACTCATTACCGGAGTTTTAAATGGCATTGACATAGAGAGCGTTTTTAATGTAAAAATAGAGAAACTGGAATTCAGCTAATGATTATAACCGGAGGTAAATATAAAGGGCGCAAGATACAAGCCCCTGATGAAAAGATTACTCGTCCTACTTTGTCGAAAGTTCGCCAAGGGGTTTTCAATACACTCTATTCCTTAATTGGAGATTTTGAAGGGAAAACTTTTTTAGACCTTTTCGGGGGCTCCGGCATTATGGGTTTAGAAGCATTATCTAGAGGATTTGAAAAAGTCATTGTATTTGAAAAAAATCCTAAAGTGGCTCAAATTATTAAAAAGAATTACGAAACTCTCGGGCTTAAACCGAATTTAAAGATTGGAGATAGCCTAAAACTATTAAGTAAAATAGAAGAGTCTGTCGAGGTTATATATGTAGACCCACCTTACCAAAGCGGTATATATGAAGAAACTTTGAGTTTAATAAAAAGTGGAATAATAATTGCAGAACACTCTGAACCGATTCCCATTGAAAAATTCAATTTAATAAAAGAAAAAAATTATGGTGGGAAAAAAGTATCTTTTATTGAAGTATAATCCAAATTCCTACTTCTTTTTAACAATCATAAAAGATTTTAAAGCACGTCCGGTATCTCCACTTTCTTGAGTAGATACAACATGGATTTTTTTGTAATCCATTGAAGTAGAACTTCCACCATCAAATGCCATAGCACTATCCAGACCATAACTAGCACACAAATCACGAGCTTCATAAATAGTCATAGGGTGTTCATTTGTTACAATAAATACGTGTAATTCTTGCTCTCCTTTTGGCAATGATTTTATACCAATAAGTGTCCGAGGAGTTTTGTGTAAAACACTTGCAGATTCTCTTATAATATTACCATCAGAATCTTTTACAATAAAAAACTCTTCTTCTAATCTTAGATTAGGTAATAATTGTGGACCGCCTTGAGCCGAATGCTTAATAGAGCACAAGAAATCAACTTTTGAACTATGAGATGCAATTTCGTATTTCAATTTACTATCACAATCTAAAATTCTGAATTCTGTTCTGTCTAAAATTGCTTTCATATTTTTTCTTAATATTGGGTTGAGCATTAAATCCGAGTTAAAAATTGGGTCTTCAACCGTTTGATAATCATTTACAATATAAGAAATTGTTTTTTGATTTTTGGGGTCAAAAAATCCTGCATTAATCGTAAACAAAGAATCTGAATTATTATGAGCTTCTTTATTTGTAATTAAGTTTGAAGATGAAACAAATTGGATTTGTTTTTTTACCTTATCGCCACTCAATACAGCATGATAAATTCCATCATTATATTCAACATCAATATTTGCGTTTGCAGTACCACAAAGCAAAATCATACAAAATGTTAATAATATTTTTTTCATTTACGACCCCTTATTTACAGATTAAATTTATCCCTTACATTTACCTCTTATATTTACCCCACCCTTACAAATCTTTTGATTTATAAAATGCAATTATTGCCCCTAAAAAGGCTAAAGGTGGAAAAGCTGCGCAAATCAAAGGTGGCAACACCCCTTTTTCTGCAAGCAAATCAAAAAATGGAAGAGTTATATAATAAACAAAAATACAAGCAATTGCAATTGTAAAACCAATTAATCGTTGTTCTCTAGGCTTAGAGAAACCTAACAAACATCCCATAATAGCAAGTAACACACAAACAAACGGATGGAAAAATCTCTGTAAATATTTATTTAGCATGAACCTGTAGTCTTCATCTAAATTTTCTTGTTTTAACAATTTAAGATAGCTTGACAAATCCTTGTTTGTAATTTCCCTATCACGCTTTGTTGAATTAAGCATTATTGTATATGCATTTTCAGAAGAATTTCCTTCTAAAATATTTATTGTATCAATCTCTTTTACTGCCTGAAAAATTCCTTCATCATTTATGTCATAAGAAGTTACTTTTGATAATTTCCAACATGGTTGACCGTCATTTGTTACGTCCTTAACCCCTGATTCTGCGACAAGAACATTTTCTAACCCATGTAAATCATGAAAAATTTTATTAGAGAAATCCATCACAATTACATCTGACATTACTCCATCACGGAATTTAGAAACAACAACAGCACTCTTCGGACGATTTTTTTCATCTTTTTGTGTATAAATATACTGAGTTGTAGTTGAAGCCCCTTTTATCTCAAGTTTCTTTTGGCATGAATACGGAATCCATTTGTCATAAGTTACAAAGCATAAGTATGTAACAATAAAACTTAAAACCAATAACGGAGCTAAGATTCTTGAGAACGACATACCTACCGCCCTAAAAATCGTTAATTCAGAATCTTTGCTCAATTTATCAAAAGTAAATAATGAACCTAATAACAAACCAACAGGAAAAGCTTTCCCCAAAATCAACGGTAATTCATAAAAAATTAACAGCAAACCTGTTTGAGGGGAATATGTTCCATCCAAAACTTTTTTGATGGTATTAAGTAACATCTCAGGTGCTATCCAAACAATCGTAAACAAAAGTATTGCAACAAAAGTTGTTACAAGAACTTGTGTAAAAATATATCTGTCATAAACTGTTATAAACTTTTTCATTCTATAATTGGAAATCCTTTCCTAAATAAAATTCCTTAGCAACAGGATCATTTGCAACATCAACGCTTCGTCCTTGAATTTTAATTTTTCCATCAAAAATGACATAGGCTCTATCTGTTATAGAAAGAGTAGCTTTCGGGTTGTGGTCCGTAATAAGAACGCCTAAGCCTTTTTCTTCAGAAATTTTTCTAATATTGTCTTTGATTTCTCCAATTGCAATCGGGTCAATTCCGGCAAAAGGTTCATCTAACAGCATAAAATCAGGACTCGCTGCTAATGCTCTTGCTATCTCAACACGTCTTCTTTCTCCTCCAGAAAGAGCAACCGCCGGATATTTTCTCAGTCTTAAAACCCCAAATTCTTCAAGCAATTCTTCAAGTTTTGCTTTCTTTTCATTAACAGTTAGTTTATCATTCATTTCCAGTACAAGTTTGATATTATCTTCAACCGTTAATTTTCGAAAAATAGAATTTTCTTGTGGAAGATAACCAATTCCGGCTTTTGCACGAAGATTCATTGGCCAACTTGTGATTTCAGTGTTATCAATAAATATTTGCCCTGAGTTAGGTTTTACTAAACCAACAATCATATAAAAAGTAGTTGTTTTTCCAGCACCATTTGGACCTAGAAGACAAACAACTTCCCCTTTGTCTATATAAAAAGAATTATCGTTTACAACACTTCTATCCCCATATATTTTTACAAGATTTTTCGCTTCAATTCTCATAGAACTCCCTCACCTTAACCGTTTTAAGTACATGATACAACAAATAAGTATCGATGGTAATAATTATAGTCGCAAAGTGTTACAAATGTATAAAAAATGAGGATGCGGAAAAAGTCGAAAAATGACAATTTTTCGAACTAGCTTGTTTGCCGGCGTGAAACGTGCCTGCGTGTTTTGCTACGCAAAACAACTCCGCACTCTGCCGGCAAGCCGCTTTTCAAATCCGACCTAAGGTGTGTGAACATCAGGTCGTGTGCGGGATAGCACACAACCTTTTTTGATTTACTTACAAGCTTGTAGTTTTAATTATTAACTCAAAGCATTTACCCCTGAAACCGTTCCTAAGAGTTTGCAGGAAAAATTTTAATTTTTCCGAAAACTCAAATGGGAATCAATTACTTAACAGATTCCCATTTTTTAGAATCAAATTTTAAATCCATAACTCTAATTTTTAAACTTTTCGCAAAAGGTTCAAATTTTTTGAGGAGTATAATCTTATGAAAACTAAGTTCCTGTGCAACAACAGGGTTTTGACATGCAACAGTCATTATCCCCCCGGGGAGCATTCCATAAGGTTTTGACTTCCCTTTAAATTTTTCAGGCAAAATACTATCCCAAAATTTATACATATTAGTTCTTGTAATTGCTTTTTTAAGCTGCGGATTATCCATCATTGAACCAATGATGTCTTCTACCCCTTCAAAATCTGTATAAAGAACTTTGCCCATTTAATCCCTTTGTGGTATGCTGTCAGAATGGAATGTAACTTTGATGATATCATAAAGAATGCGAAAAAGATACTATTATTAAGCCATGTAAACCCTGACGGGGATACACTTGGCTCTATGTGTGCTATGCATTCTATGATTCTAAAACGATTCAAAAAGAAAGCTGATATGAGCATTGTTTCAAATGTTCCCTTCAACTATAGATTTTTACCAAATATTGACCTTGCTCAAAGATATTTTGACAAATCTTTAGTCTATGATTTAGTTATAACACTTGATGTTGCAGCGATTGACAGGGTTAAAGAGGCAAAAATATTTTTTGACAAAGCAAAATGTACAATAAATATTGACCACCACAAAACGAATCCAAGTTTCGGAGATTATAATTTGATTGAACCGGATGCAAGTTCTTGCGGGGAAGTTTTGTTCAATTATTTCAAAAAAAACAACTGGGAATTTACAGAAGATGCTGCGATTTGTTTATATACAGCAATAATGACTGATACAGGAAATTTTAGATTTGAAAATACAAGTCCAAATACATTCAGAGCCGTTGCTGATTTAGTGGAATTTGGTGCAAATCCAAATAAATTATATAAATTATGTTATGAAAGCAAAACTAAAAATTTAGTTTTGTTTCAAAACTATTGTGTAAACAAAGCTGAATTTCTAAATGATAATAAAATAGTTTATACAACCGTGTATAAAAAAGACTTAGAAAAGTTCTCTGCCGGAGATGATTACACTGATGGAATAGCTGAAACATTGAGAGCCATTGATTCAACAGAAGTTTCATTTGTTGTCAAAGAGGTTGAATCTAAAGTTACCAAAGTTTCTATGCGTAGTAAACATATTGACGTAGCTAAAATTTGTGAATTGTTTGGTGGCGGAGGACATACTTATGCTGCCGGATGTACAATAAAAGCTTCAGTTAAAGATTCTATTGAGAAGTTATTGAGAGAGATTAAATTGTGAATATAAAATTATCAATAAAAAGTAATATAAAGACGATAAGAAGTATTATCCAGTCTGTACTTGAAAACGATTTTTTTGGAATGGCATCCGAAATGGGCTTTATGCTTTGCATTGGGATTTGTCCGTTTATGCTTTTTTTAACGGCTTTGTTCGGTTGGATTGGCAAACATTCATTTATGAATCCTATTTTTATTTTTATGCAAAACATTGTTCCTTCTGATGCTTTAGACGTTATTAATACTGTTTTGAATGAAATATTTTTCTACTCAAAAGGTGGCATTGTCGCTGTAATCGGATTTTGTATTACATTATTTTTATCAACAAATACAATGGCAATTATTGCAAAAGGATTAAACAGAGCTTATAAAGTTAAAGAAACTCGGAATTTTATTTATTCAAGATTACTTGCATTAGTAATGGTTTTTGTACATACATTAGTTTTGTTTTTAAGTATAACATTGATTGTCTTTGGGAAAGTTATTATAAAATTTCTCGTAACCTATATAGGCATGACTCAACATTTAGCAAATATTATGCTATTTGTTCGTTGGCCAATTGCATTTTTAACCTTATTTATTCTTGCTTATTTAAGTTATTATATTTTACCTGATTTAACCGGAAATGAACGTTTGCGAAGACATAGCGCTTTACCCGGAACAATTTTCTTCTGTATTTCTTGGTTAATTGGTTCATGGGGATTCTCAATTTACATTAATAATTTACATACTTATAACTTTGTGTACGGTACAATTGCCGGCTTTGCAATTATGATGATGTGGATGTACTATACTTCACTATTAATTCTTATCGGTGGCGAAATAAATTCACAGTTATACGAAAAACTTGAACGAAAAGCAGAAATAATTGCTCGTAGAGAATTAAAAACCGAAAAATAAAATAAAATAAAATAAAAAAGCCGTACCACTACCTATCGAAATATGTAAAAGTTGATTCTGCCTGTAAAACCTACTTTTCAGAAATAAAATACCCGTAAGGAATACCTTAGTGCTGCTATATTTCTATCCTGACACGGTTCGGTAGCTTACGCCATCTTATTCTAAACTATCAACGGCTTTGCATACATAGGCAAGTCCGACATACCCCTCACAGTAGGCTCTGCACCCCGCAAACGCTTCGAGTCAAGAGAACGCTACATCCCCGTGGAGTACGGCATTAGCAAGTGTACCATAAAATAACTTTAACTACAATACTTGATGTTTAAATATAAAATGAGACGAGTTAGCAATTCTATTAAATCCATTTTTAAGATAAAAATCAAATGCTGAATCTACAGATTTTAAAGTTATATCTTTATTTGGGAATAATTTTTTCAAGCAATTAAGCATTGCAGTTCCAATATGACAAAATTCTCTAAGATAAATATCATTATTATTCGCTGGATCAACTTGTAATAAATCTAAGTGTATGTCATCTCTGTCACGAATTTGAGCAACTGCTAAAATTTCATCAGAATCAAGTTTTTCAAAATTATTTCTTTGTTGGGTAATTGCGTAAAATTTTTGTCCGGAATTATCACCATACAAGCTACAATCTCTTAAATTGCAATAAAGATCTCCTGCTAAACTTTTATTATCGTCCCAACAATACGAAAGAGTCCTGATTGCTTTTACATCTGACGTTGATTGGGGTGATAATTCAACAAAAGACACGACTTTATCACTTACAGGAGTTTGATTTATCCGTTTTACAGTTGTGGCGTTTATGTAGTTTGCTTTGAAATTTATCATACCTTAACAAAAACTTGTAAAAAATATTTTTGCTAGAATTCTAAAATATTTTTATCTAATTTAGCAATTTTTCCAATCGGTAATGTAATTTTTTCTGTTGAATGAGTAAGCTTGAGGAATTCAACTGTTGGAATATCGAAGGTTTTAAACAAATCTTCCAACCAGTCTTTATTATCAACATCTAGAAATTCTCCCAGAATAATTGCCTTACAGTGGTTTTTAAATTTATCTATATTAAATAATTGTGTAAACATTTTATCAATCTTATAAACCGGCTCATTCAAGTCCTCTGTGAAGAAAATAAAATCCTCGTCAGGAATAAAATCTTGACCGCAAAGAGAAACAATTGTTGAAAGATTTCCACCCCAGAGAATTCCTTCTGTAGCGCCTTCTTTGTAAATTCGATTACAGCCTATTTTCATTGTTTTACCACTCATTTCATTAAAGAAACTCTCAATTGTATAGAAATTAGTAGTTACAAAATCCGAACATGCCATCGGTCCATGATAAGTTATAAGTCCACATTTTTTATAAAACATAAGAAGCAAGGCTGTTATATCAGAAAAGCCACAAAACGGTTTTGGATTATTTTTTACAATATCATAATTAATTTTGTTGATTAAACGAATTGAACCGTATCCGCCACGAGCATTGAGTATAAGTTTAATATCCGAATCTTGAAAAAAATTATGCAACTCTTCAATTTTATCTTCATCAGTTCCGGCAAGGTAATTATTTTGGTCATAAATATTTTTTGACAATCTTACTTTGTAGCCTAAATCTTCAATATTTTGAACAGCTTTTTCTACAAGAATTTTGCCACAATTACCACCAAGAGCTATTATTCCAATTGTATCGCCTTTTTTAATCATAAAATTATTATAACAAATATTTTAACTTTTGTAACAGATTTTATAAAAATAGCAATTTTTTGTTTTTTTAAGACTTAATATATATATAAGGACGCAAAAAAGGTATATTTATGGGCGCAATTGGCAATGTAGATTTACAAAATATGAAGAATTGGTACACAATGCAACAACCAAAAGTTGGCGCCGGTGCACCCGTCGAAGCGACTCAATTCACCCCAACAGAATATGTTGGTGGCGGTGAAAATTTTTTCGTTCCAAATTACAAAGCTCCTGATATAACCGGTGGAACTCACATCAACGGGCTGGGCAGAGCAGGAGAAAAATTCGACAGTTATAAATTATTTGCATAATTAAAAAAGACCTCAGGATGAGGTCTTTTGTTTTAGAAATTGCTAGATTACAAAAACTCATTATTTGAGGAATCTTTTCACCCAACCCTCAATAACTTTCATAGGTGCACGTGTTATAGCTAGTGACCATGCCGGAATACTTTTTGTTATAACACTTAATGCCGCAATGTTTGCGCCTTCTTTAATTTCTATAGGAGCGACTAAAACTGAATTTGAACCAATTTTGACATTATCCTCAAGAATTGTTTTTGTCTTAGTTCCGGTTAAAGGATTAAAGTTTGCCAAAATAGTGCCTGCTCCAATATTAACATGCGAACCAATTTCTCCATCACCAAGGTATGACAAATGACATGCATTTGTGTGTGATTTAATAGTTGTTTTTTTAACTTCTACAAAATTTCCAATTTTTACATAATCTTCCAATATGACATTCCCTCTAAGGTGAGCAAATGGTCCAATTTTACAATTTTTACCAATTCTATTCTTGCCAGTAATATAGCATGATGGATAAATAATAGTGTCTGCTCCGATTTCCGTATCTGCTGAAATCCAAGTTGTATTCGGGTCAACAATCGTAACTCCGTTATTTAAATGTTTGTTTATTATTCGTTGGTTCAGTAGACCGGAAGCTTCTGCAAGGTGCGCTTTGGAGTTAATTCCAAAAATTTCTTCATTATTTTTCAATGTATAAGCATCAACTTTTAAACCTTGTTCATTTGCCCATTTGATAATATCCGTCAAATAATATTCACCTTGAGCATTATTAGTTTTCAATTGAGAAAACGCAGGTTTAATTTTAGCCCAATTTAAACAATAGATTCCCGCATTAACTTCTTTAACAGCCTTTTGTTCTTGTGTTGCATCTTTTTCTTCCACTATAGAATTCAATGTTTCATCTGCATTTCTGATAATTCTGCCATAATTGGTTGGATTTTCAAAAATTGCACTCATAACCGTTAAATCTGAGTTTTTTGAATGATGAGATTCTATGAATTCTTTTAATGTTTCTTCTGTGATAAGAGGAGTGTCTCCACAAAGAATAATAACCTCTCCGTCAAAATCTTTAAGGTATGGAAGCACCATGCTTACAGCATGCCCTGTACCTAATTGAGGAGTTTGCAAAACGGTTTTTGCATTATCGTAATTATTTTTAATGTACTCTTCAACTCTTTCTGCTTGATGTCCAACAATTACAAAATTTTCATCAACCAAGCCAGTTTTATTAACAGCTTCAATAACATATCCAACAAGAGTTTTGTCAAAAATCGTATGCAAAACCTTTGGTGTTTCAGACTTCATTCTTGTGCCTTTACCAGCTGCTAAAATTATTGATTTAATCATAATTAATCTCCCTATTTATGGATTAATTATATCACAGGCAAGAACGCACTTAAATGTTCAGCTTATAGCCGCCACCATAAATTGTTTCAATATATTTTTTATCTCCGGAAATCTTATCAATTTTACTTCTTAAATGACGGATATGAACTCTAATAGTTTCAACATTATCATCCGGTTCATATCCCCAAACTTCCTTCAGCAATTTCTGAGCTGACACCATATTCCCATGGTTTTGAAACAGAAGATTAAAAATATCAAACTCAATAGGCGTAAGCTTTTGAACTTTGTCATTAATTTGCACACTATAAGTTTCAGGTAATAAAGTAACTTCTTTATACGTTAATAAATCTCTTACTGCCAATGTCTTTGGAATTTGTTTTGTTCTTTTCAATAAAGCTCTTACCCTGACAATAAGTTCATCAATCTCAAAAGGTTTTGTTAGATAATCATCAACTCCAATATTAAATCCTTCAACTTTATTATTAAGTTCGGAAAGGGCTGTAAGCATTATTATCGGAGTTTCAGAAATTTCTTCGCACTGGCGAACTCTTTGTGCTACGGTATAGCCATCCACTTCCGGCATCATAACATCAAGAACTATTAAAGCCGGATGTTCTTGTTTAGCTAATGCAAAACCTTCTGTACCGTTGAATGCTTGTACAACTTGATAGCCTTGCAATTCAAGATTTATTTTTATAAGCTCATTTATCGCAAAATCATCATCAACAACCAAAATCTTAGTCATTTGTGAATACTCCGTCTAATTCATCTTCCGCTTTATCTTCAATCAAAAGAGGTTCTTCTGCTATATCATCTTCAACATCTTCAATTAATCCTTGAGGGATTTCTTTTAAAGAATTTATGCCATACTCTTTTAAAGTATTAACTTGAGAAAACAAGCTCGGCTTATTTTTACTATTTCTTTTGAAACGATTAATCGTTGTCGTAAATTTTGAAGAAACATCATTCATTCGTTTTTGTAAATCAACTAAATCATCGCAAAATTGAACAAATGTATCGTACAAATTAGTCCCTGCTGTTACTATTTGTTGAACGCTTTCGGCTTGCTTTTGTTGCGCCAAAAGTTGATTTACAAGCCTTATTGTAGTTAGCAAAGATGCAGTTCCTACAATAATAATATTTGATTTATAAGCTTGTTTAATAAGCTCCAAGTCTTCATAAAGCATATTTACAGAAGATTCTACCGGCATGTACATTAGTACGAAATCAGGCTGAAATAAATCTCCTGCGCCTTGATAATTTTTATTAGACAAATCTGTTATACGTTTTTTTACTTCATTTTTAAACTCATTAAGTTTTGAATTATCTTCTATATATTCCAAATAACTGGTCAAGGTTACCTTGGAATCAATTATCAAGTGTCTGTTATTAGGTAAATAGACCACGACATCCGGTCTAATGGTATGAAGTTCCTCATCTTTTAAATTTGTAGCCTTTGTTACAAATTGTTTGGAATAGTGAACTCCTTCTTGCATTCCGCAAGATTGCAAAATAGTATCTAATAGATTTTCTCCAAAAGAACCTTTTGTATTTTGGTTTTTAGTCAACGCCTCTACAAGATTTTTTGCTTCTTGTTCTATAACTTTATTGTTTTTTTCGAGATTAGTAATTTGTTCAACAATTTTAGTTGTATTTTCGACTCCTTTGAGGTTAAAATGTTCTACTTTTTCCTTAAATTCTCCTAACTCTTTTGTCAAAGGCAAGATTTTTTCCTCTAAAGTTTCTCGATTTTGTTTACGCAAATCTTCTTGTTCATTTTTGATAGTTTCATTAGCTAATTGTACAAAATCACGTTTTATTATCTCTTGTAAATTTTCAGAAGTCTCAATTTTGGCACGTAATTTTATAAGCTCTTCTTTTGTTGATAAATCTTTTTTAGAATGTATCAAATGCAAAATCAAACCTGAAATTACAGCACCTATAAGAAAAGAAATTGTAGCAATTAAAACCATTTTTATACCTCATTAATCTCGACTATTAATTTTTGCAAGAAGATTAAGAATCTCTACATACAACCAAACAAGAGTTACCATAAGCCCAAAAGCTCCATACCACTCATATTTTTTAGGATACATTCTTTGAGCACCTTGTTCAATAAAATCAAAGTCCACAATCAAATTTAATGCAGCAATTGCAACAACAATTACACTAAAAACAATACCTGCACTGGTTGCTGTATGAATAATAGGAACAGCATGTCCAAAAAATCTGCCAATAAAATCAACAATGTAAATTCCTGCAATAGAAGCTGTCGAAATAAATACAACACTTCTGAATTTATCAGAACATTTTATAATTCCTGTTCTATAAAGAATCAGCATTGAAAATAACGCCGCTAAAGTTCCTGCTACAGCTTGAGCAACAATTCCTTGATAAGAAGATTCAAAAACAGCTGAAATTCCACCAAGTAAAAGACCTTCACAAATTGCGTATACCGGAACTAAGGCTGTAACTCTAGCAAAAGCAATAATTAAAGCTGTTATAAAACCAACAATTCCTCCGATTGAAGTTAGTGCTAATGCAAAATCAGTATGCCCTAGGCTAAATTTTTCAAAAACAAAAAAAGCTGACATCATAAGCAAGATACCCATAAATGCTGTTATTTGAATTGCTCCATTTACAGTCATCACTTGATCTGCATTAATTGAAAGTTCCCTTTCTGCAATATTTTCTTCCATTTTCATTATTGGATTAGCCATAATAACCTCCATTTCCCATTTAATTATATTATATCATACAACTATTTCTAAATAGATGAAATTAATTTTTTTTTAATGTAGTATAATCTTATGATTTGGGATGACAATATCAAATTCTTTAAATATTTCATAGAAGAGAAAAGAACTTTTTATAAGTATTTTGGGCTGTCTGTTATGGTTGGAGTCTTGGAGTTGTTTGGAGTTGCTCTGACTTATCCGTTTATAAACCAGTTATTAATCCGAGAAAAACTTGATTATACTTCCTTATTTTTTGCAGGATTGATAATTTTAGCATTTCTTATTAAAAATATTTTTATGATTTATTACAATTCATTACAAGCTAATTTTACAAAAACATGCGAAGCAAATATTAATAAAAAATTTATGAAATACTTCATTTATGGAGAGTATAATAATATTTTACAAATTTCTTTAGCTCAAAAGCTACAAATTATAGGATTTCTTACTCCAAGCGTTATAAACAATTACCTTGTAAGAGTCCTAAATCTCCTTGTTAACGTCTTTATATTTATTTTGATAATTTCATTTTTATTTATAAAATTTTTCCTCGCAACATGTATTACTTTTGTCTGTGCGATTATATTACTTATATCAATGGCAATATTTTTCAAAAAGAAGACTGGTAAAATTGCTAAGCTCATTAATAGTGCGAATGAAAATATGAATCAAGCAATTAATGAAGCTGTTTTAAATACAAAAAATATAAAAATTTTTAATTGTGAAAAGTATTTTTTCAATAAATATAGTCAGCGACTTGAAAAATATACAAATTATTCAAAAGATGTATTGTTCTACAATTCAGTACCCCCTTATATTACGGAGCCTTTTATTATAATTATACTATTGGTTCTTTTATCTATAATTTCCATACAAAATCTTTCAAACACCGCAACGCTGGTAGCATCTTATGCACTAATTGTATCTGCAATATTTAGACTTGCTCCAACGATAAGCAGAATTCAAGTTAATTTAAATGGTATAAATACAGCTTTGCCACAACTCAAAGAGTTAATTTATTATTACGAAAAATTTAATTTGGAAGCTTTTAAAATAGAAGAAAAATCCCTGATAGAATTTCATGATTCTATTGAATTGAGAAATGTCAAATTTTCTTATAACGATAAATTAATTTTAAAGAATGTTAATTTTAAAATTAATAAGGGAGATTTTATAGGAATAGTCGGACCTTCCGGAGTTGGTAAAACGACTTTGGTTGATATTATTGCTGGATTATTAAAATTAGATTCCGGAGAAATTTATATTGATGAGCATAAAATGGATAGTCTATTAATGCAAAATTTTAAAATAGGCTATATACCTCAAGAATATAATGTAATAGGGCAATCTATTAGAGAAAATGTTGCATTTGGTTGTAAAGAAATTGATGATAAAAGAGTTATTGAAGCTTTAAAACAAGCCCAACTTTATGATTATATTATTGAAAATTTCTCCGATGGGATTTACGCAGAGCCATTTGTTGATTCAAACGGTTTTTCTCAAGGTCAAAAACAACGTCTGGCAATTGCTCGTGCACTTTATTCTGATTCAGATATTATAATTCTGGATGAAGCAACATCTTCTTTAGACCTAAAAACAGAGGATGAAATTTGTTCTGTATTAACAAAGTTAAAAGGTAGAAAGACCATTATTGCAATAGCTCATCGTCTTTCTACCATAAAAACCGTTGATAAAATTTATTTTATGCAGAATTCAACCATTGTTGATAAGGGTTCTTTTGAAGAACTCTATCAAAGAAATTCTGACTTTAAAGAACTGGTTAATCTAAATAACTCGGATTCTATCCATTAAATCAGTAATTCTTTTTTTTAAGTCAGCATCCACAACACTTGTTGAATATCCTTGTACTCTGGCGATTTCTTCTCGCTCAGCAAGACTCTTTTCAAGCATTGCAAGTTTTCTAACAGCTATATTCATGACAAACCTCCATATTTAACCTTACATATATATAAAGTTATTTTATCTCTCAAAATTGCCTAATTATTAAGAAATATAACAATAGTTTTATAATAGTCAAATTATTTTATCAATGATTGAATTTCTTTGAAATTCGGATGTTTTGCGCTTTTTAATAATTCAAACAATACCATTTCAGTTGTCTTAACTTTGGCGCCGTTTTGCTTCATGCACTCTAAAGCTGATTTGTATTCAACTTCGGAGCGACTTCCACAAGCATCACTAACAACCGTAACATCAAAACCAGCATCAATAAGCGCTGCAACAGTTTGATGAACACAAATATGAGTTTCTATTCCAAATACAATAATTTGATTTCTACAACTTTGTTTTAACTCATTTAATAACAAAGAGTCACTTAAAGCGTTAAATGCTGTTTTTTCAAAAACTTTCGCAGAATTTTTTATGCCGTTAACTGTTTCACCCAGACCTTTTGGATATTGTTCTGTTACTATTATTGGTAAACTCAAAATATTTGCTACATCAACTACTGTTTTTGCTTTTTTAGCTAATACCTCTTTGTTAAAAACTGCATTCAAAAGCTTTTCTTGCACATCAATAACTAATAATAAACTAATTTCTTGATTAAGAATCATGTTCACATCCTTTTCTATACTCTAAAATAAACTGTTCTAATAAATCTTCTAATAAACCTGCTTCTAATTCTTCCGGTTCAAGAGTAATTCTTTTTGCATCGATTTTTTCAGAAGCTTTTTGATAAGTTATATCAATATTAATTTTTGAAAATCCCGGGCTTGTTATTCTAAAACAACTTGAAGAATATTTTCCTTTAACATAAAAAGTACCATATCCTTCTCCGGTTCCTTGTTCCAAGGAAACACCTATTAATTTGCCATCGTACTTCTGCTGAATTTGATAAAATACAGGAGTTATAACTTGTTCAACTTTTCGTCCAAATTCTTGTCTGAACATTTTAAAATTAGAATACGGAGAAGATGAACCTCGAATCATACTCAAACCATTTACTGGATTAGTATTAGTATCTACCATTTCTTTATCATAATTAATTGCTTCATGAAGTTTATTTAAAGCCTCATTGATTAATTGCTGTCTTTTTTGACCAATTATATTACAAGAACCTGCATAAATTTTTTCCGGCAATTGAGTACAAATTTTTGCCCAAAGTTTTTGCGCAGACTCAATCTCTATATCAAACATAAGCAAAAAATATTTATTAGGAGCATAGCTTATCAAAATATCATTTCTTCTTATATTATTCAACAAAACAGACTCTACCAGAGCCGGCTTTAGCATAAATTTCGTTTTTTCATTTGGAGAAATCGCAACAAAAATGGCTTTTTTAGATTCTGAATGAATATTTTCAAGTTCTTTATCTAAAATATAATTATAATCAAGAAAAACTTCATTTTCAGCACTCAAAATTTTATTTTTTGCTAAAATTTCTCGATATTGTTTATTTTTTTCAAGCAAAGCTACAATACTTAATGCAGGAATCATTCTGGCACGAAATTCTGCATCCGGTATTAGAAGAGTCATAAAATCAAACGCTCCTGCTCTGTAGCATTTTCGTCTATATGTATCATTATCATTAAATGCAAAAACTACAACAGGAGTGTTCTTAAAAATTTTCAACAAATCCAAGGTCTTATCGTTGGCATTCTCACTATTTACAAGCAAAACAGAAGTTTCCAACAAATGAATTTTTTCAGGAACTCTGTCAAACGAAAAAGTAAACAGCTCATCACTTTTTCTGAGTTCAAGTTTTGACCGCATATAATCGAAAAAATCCGAATCTTCAGAAATTAGAACTATTTTGTTTGCCATTTTTTATCCTTGAAATTATGTTAATTCTGAAATCAAAAGATCTGCTTTTTGTTTTATTGCAGTTCTTAAATCTTCTAAATCATCAAAATCGATGCCCATTGTTTTCAAGAAATCTTTATCCATCTTATTTGGATCAAAGTTTTCTTGCATCAATCCATCAACTGCACATACCAAATTACAAGGAACCGGTATTGAAGATAAGCTAGGATTATGGTGATAAGAAATAATATTTGCTAATAAAATAGGCAACTGCCATCTTTTAGCAAGCAACGAACCTGTTTTTACGTGGTCTGAATCAAAATAATGTTTTTCTGCATCAAGAACATCTGTTCCTTCATTATTTACCACATCAACTACTTTTGCATACATTTTTTGGTTTGTGGTGTGCAAAACAATTTTCCCTACGTCATGAATAAAACCAGCAATAAAAGCTTCATCCGCATCCATAATTTTGGTTAATTTTGCAAGATATTCACAACCGGCAGCTACTCTGATTGAATGCTTCCATAACTCTTTATCACCTGCATTTGACATCATCGGTTTCATAGCAACAGCAACAATAATGTTTTTAACTTTTACCATTCCCAACAACGACAATGCAATACTGATAGAACTAATTTGCTGCGAGAAACCATAATAAGCTGAATTAACCAATGCTAAAATCTTTATTGTTAGAGATTGGTCGTACATTACAATATCACCAAGCTCTTTCATACTTACTGTAGGTTTTTTCATAAGATTTAAAGTTCTTACGATAACGCTAGGCATTGCTTGAATGTCTTTAATTGCATTTACCAGTTCTATTGTTTTATCCATATATTAGTACCTCATTACTATACTTGTAAGTGTTTCTTTATTGACAAGAAACTTCCTATTGCCCCAAAGGTTGTGCCTATCAGAATCAATGTTATTACAACAATGTTCTGCGAATAAGCAGACATTGGAACCATAAAGAATTTGTGCATATTTACAAGAAGATTTTGAATTCCACTTAACGGTAGTACTGCAATTATTGATGAGATAAAGCCATAAAATGCCCCTTGTATAATAAGTGGAGTTTTAATATACCAATTAGAAACACCCATCAATCGCATTATTTCAATTTCTTCTTTTCTTGATTGAATTACCAGTTGAATCGTATTATTGATAATCGTAATTGTTAATGCTGCTGAAATTATGATTACAAAAACCATAGTTGTGTTAACTACATGGGTCAATAATTGAATTTTTTTCGCAATTTCTTTCGCATAACCAATATCTTCAACACCTGATACCATTTTAATTTTTGCAAATACATCTGTAATATTATCAGGTTTATCAACTTTAACTCTTAGAGTATCCGGCAACGGATTTGCCATATCTGACGGCAAGCCAAGTTCTTTTCTTAAACCATCCCAAGATTCTGTTTTTGGAATCAAACGAACGGTTTTAACGTGTTTTATATCTTTGATTCTATCTTTAACAACAGAAGTCTGAGCATTTTGTTTCAAATAAACAGAAAGCTCTAGTACATTTCCTAATTCATTTGCACAAGTAGACAATGACAACGTAAATCTAAACAAAACTCCGAACAACGTAAGGATTGCAGCCATAGTAGTTATAATAACCAAGTTTATAATACCGGTTCTTTTAATATCATTTACGGCTTCCATAACTATTCTGTACGCAATTCTCAATTCACACAGCCAGTCTTTAGGAATATGCTTTTTCACTGTTTTCTTTAGTTGTTGCTTATTGTCCATAAGTTCCCGCCTGTATATCTCTAATAATTTCGCCTTTTTCAAGAGTCAAAACTCTTTTTCTAAATCTATCAACCAAATTACAATCGTGTGTTGACACAATTACAGTAATTCCTCTTTGATTGATTTGTTCAAGAATCTGCATAACTTCTAATGAATTCTTAGGATCTAAGTTCCCAGTCGGTTCATCTGCAATGAGCAAAGGCGGACCATTTACAAGCGCTCTTGCAATGCTGACTCTTTGTTGTTCTCCACCTGATAACTCAGAAGGTTTTGCATGTGCTTTATCAAGAAGTCCTACAACTTTTAGGGCTCCATTTACTCGTTTTCTTATTTCTGAAGAACTAATACCCATTGTTCTGATAACATACGAAATATTATCAAACACTGTTTGATTTTGCAAAAGCTTGTAATCCTGAAAAACAATTCCCATGCATCTTCTAAGGTTTGGGACTCTGTCTGATGGCAAATTCGCAATATTAATACCACCGATTAAAACAGTTCCGGTAGTCGGAGTTTCTTCTTTGTACAACATTTTCATTAACGTAGATTTTCCGGCACCTGAAGAACCTGTAATAAAGACAAATTCTCCTGAAAGAATATCAAGATTAATATTTTTTAATGCATAATTATTTTTATATTTTTTTGTTACTGATCTTAATTGAATCATATTTTATCTATTATCCTATTTGCAATACTTTCAGCATCTAAACCATAATATTTTAACAACTCTTTTGGTGTACCACTCTGACCAAATGTGTCATTCATACCAATCCTTAAAACTTTTACAGGAAGATTTTCTGATAGAGTTTCACATACTACAGAGCCAATTCCACCATTTACTGAATGGTTTTCGACGGTAACAACAAACCCCGTTTTCTTTGCACTTTCAATTAGAGTTGCGGTATCAAAAGGTTTTACAACAGGTGTACTCAAAACTTCTGCATTAATTCCCTTTTTAGCCAGAATCTCTGCGGCTTTACAAGCTTCAGCAAGCACATCACCATTAGAAATAATAGTCAAGTCTTTACCTTCTTTTAGAACAACAGCTTTATTAGGATTAAATTTATATCCGCTCGGATATATATCCGGCAAACTATTTCTTGCAATTCGAATATAAACCGGTCCAACATGTTCAGCTGCAAATTCTAATGCTTGTTCACATTCATTGCAATCAGCAGGAACAATAACTGTCATATTTGGCAGTCCTCGCATTAGCGATACGTCTTCCAATGCTTGATGCGTAGCACCATCTTCACCTACCGTAATACCACCATGAGTACCAATAATTTTTACATTTGCCTTTTGATAGCAAACAGAAGTTCTTATTTGATCATAAGTTCTTCCGGTTGCAAACACAGCAAATGTTGCAGCAAATGGAATTTTTCCTGTTAGTGAAAGCCCTGCTGCCGTAGCAATCATGTTTTGTTCCGCAATTCCTGTATCAAAGAATCGTTCAGGATAAGCTTGAGCAAACAATTTCGTTTGAGTTGAACAAGCAACATCCGAATCCAAAACAACAATATCATTGTGTTTTTTGCCTAATTCTACAAGCTTTTTACCAAAAGCTTCTCTTATAGATTTTTTTGTTTCGTAATCAATAGTGAGCATTCAATACCCCCGCATAATAAACATTATAACATGGATTGCTCAAAATATGAAAAATCTTTAAAAAAATTAATTAAAATAATCACAAATAAGCTTTTCTTTTCTTGGAATCAATTGCTTAAACTTTTCTACTACAGGATTTTTTTCAAGTTCTTCCAATTTCTTTTTCATAATTGCTTTTTGCAAAATCAACGAATTATACAAATCAGAGCATATTTCAGAATCTGAAGCATGTAAATCCAATTTTTTGATTTGTAATTCAGTTTGATATATTTGTTTTTTTAATTGCTGTTTGTCATTCATCAGTTTAAGAATAAACCTTTTTTAATTAATTTTCAATCAATCTTTTAGTGGATTCTAAAAAGACCTCTGAAAAATAGAAATATTAACTGTAAACAAACGGAGGTCCGTTTTTAATTTCAAACAAAATATTATCAGCAATAGTTTTTAACTCGTCAGGAGATTTCCCACTTTCTTTTTGAATAAAAAATTCTTCGCATAAGGGTTCAATAACCGATTCTTTTTTTGCTTTAAAATTCCGTAATTCAGTTGCTACCAAACGTTTTTGTAAATCTAATTCAACATCAGCTGAATATTTTTTTACTTGGACATCTTTTATAGCTTCTGAAACAGTTTTTCCACCATAAGCAAGTGCAGAAACGCCTGAAATTCCAAAGAAAAGATTTTTAAATTGAGGATTCTTTGGATTCATCAACCAATCATAGAAAAAAGATAAATAATCGTTAACATGTGAAAAATAAGTTATTTTATTTCGTCCTGAACCGCCAATTGCGCTATTTACCTTTTCTGTAGCTTGGTTCATAGTTGTTTTTAAATATTTTATAAATTCTTGTTTTTCTTTAGAATCTAAATTCATTTTGTTAACAAATTCTTCTATTTCACTTGGTTTTGCATAGATTGATTCTAACATGTTCTCAATCAAATGTTTGTAGGCCTCTTTCCCGCTTAAAATTTGTCCATTATGACCTTCTAAATGTTCTAATTTGACACCGTTATTATAATCTTTTATAACATTATCTAAACCTTCTTTTGTATTTTGAAGACCCTTTTTTATAAATTCTTCACTCTTGCGCAAGTTTCGTAGTGAAAAATATCCTAAAGTTGTAATCCCAAGAATAGTAAGGATACTAAGACCTACAAACGGTAATTTTGCATTGTTATTATCTTTATTGTTTTCTTTTGCTTTAAATGACGGTTGCAAATTTTCACTGAAAATTTTTGCTTTAGTTGAAAGCATACTTCTTATAATTTGCATTTTCCCTGAAAATGATTGAGTTTCAACCGCAATAAGGTTTTCTTGTAAATTCTTTTGAATATCGGCTTCTTGACGTTTTACCCAAACATCACGGCATCCGTCAATAAAAGTTTTGGCAAGAAATGCCATAGAACCAAGAGTTATAACTCCAATAGAAGCAAGGATAGTTCTACGATTTGGAGATTGTATCATAGAAAAAATACTTTGATGAATTTCATCATTTATGCAGTGGTTTCGGGTTATCCCCGGAAGCAGGTATTCTTGAGTTGATTCTAATTTTTTCTTTGAAAAATTTTTCATCATGCCGGTAAAACAACCCAATAACCCCATTATACCAATAGACGTAGCTGCTAAATAATATAATCCGTTATCTTTTTTTTGCTCTTTTTCCTCAAGTTTTTCAGGCAAAGAAATTTCTTTATGAGAAATTATTAACGTATCTAATGTTTCGTCAAGAGACAAATTCGGATCTTTGACAAATGCATTAACAAGCTTACCTTCCTTTACATTATTGGAATTCCGCTTTTGTGTATCTGTCATATTTCTCTGTAGTCGCATAGATTCAGAATCATTGTTTATCTTGGGAATTACGTTCATCTTTATGTTTTTTCTTTCTTATGATTTTGTGTAGTATAGTTTTTAGATTAAAAATCTTTTTATCGTCATCTATTTTTGTATCATCATCATCAGCATTATGTTTTTTGAAAATTTTAAACAATCCATCTAATTTAGATTTAACAGCTGACATTATGTCCGATATTTTCTTTTGAATAAAATTTTTAACTTCTCCAAAAATTGCATTCAATTTATCTTGGATATCAATTTTTAAATTTCTGAAGTTTTGCACTATTTTGGGAATATTTTGAACAAAATTTGTAACCGGCAATATAAGATTTTGAGCGAAAAAAGCTATTGGCTTAGTGAAAAAATTTGAATTCATTTGTTGAATGAAATTTTGAAGATTCGCAGAGAGTTTTGTCATAACATTTTCAAAATTCTTCATTGCATCTGCATGGTGTTCTAATTGTTGAGCATGACGTTTTTCCGCAAGCTCACGTGCTCGCATCATGTTTCCAATCATTGCACACTGATGATAGCTCATTTCTCCGGTTTTTTGCGGTCGTTCTCCAACTCTCATTGACCCTCCACCCATTTTTGAACAAATTGGGCAAGCTGCCGGTGGCAGTCCGTGTGGGCATAAACCGGAATTAACTTTATTTACAGTTTGAACTTGATTCGACAATACTAAAAAACCTTCCTTTGTTAATTCGTCCGCAACAAAAGAAGATAACGCTTGACATTCACCTTGACTCGAAGTGATGACAATAGATAACAACAGCTATCTTTTAGGCATTCCGACTTTAACGGTTGCGGCACAGCTTAGGATTTTCACCTAAATTTCCCTGTATTCAATTTTCTTTAATATTAACATAAAAAGGCTGAAATTTTCTTATTTCAGCCTTTTTAATCCTAATTATTTAATTAGCAACTAGCAGAAACTACCAATGATTTTTTCAAAGTTTCAACTTTGTCTAATTGTTCCCAAGGTACAAACAAATCAGTTCTTCCTAAGTGTCCGTACGCTGCTAATCTTTGATAGAATTTACCACCATTTTTAGCAGGTAAGTTTCTCAAATCAAAGTTTTTAATAATAGCAGCCGGTCTTAAATCAAAGTTTGCTCTTACTAATTCTGAAATTTCGTCATCAGAAATTCTACCGGTACCAAATGTATCAACAAAGATTGAAACAGGTTCTGCAACTCCGATAGCATAAGCTAATTCAATTTCACATTTGCTAGCTAAACCTGCTGCAACAATGTTTTTAGCAACATATCTTGAAGCATAAGCTGCTGAACGGTCAACTTTTGTAGGATCTTTTCCTGAGAAAGCTCCGCCACCGTGACGAGAATAGCCACCATAAGTATCTACGATGATTTTTCTACCAGTTAAACCTGAATCGCCTTGTGGTCCACCAACAACAAATCTTCCTGATGGATTGATAAGAATTTTTGTTTCAGAGTCTAATTTAATTGATTCTGTTTCAAAAACGTAATCAATAACATATTTTTTCAAGTCATTTCTAATAATTTCTTGAACTTTAGAATTATCACTAACACCGTTAATTTCAGCTGCATGTTGAGTTGAAAGCAAAACAGTATCTATTCTTGAAGGTTTTCCATCCACATATTCAACTGAAACTTGAGATTTTCCATCTGGTCTAAGGTATGTTAATAAACCTTCTTTCCTTACTTGTGTAAGTCTGTAAGCCAATTTGTGAGCTAAGCTGATTGGCAACGGCATTAATTCAGGTGTTTCGTCACAAGCGTAACCAAACATAATACCTTGGTCTCCAGCGCCCAAATTTTCAGTTTCAGAAACAGAAGTATCTGCATTGTCACTTCTTGTTTCATAAGCTTTGTTTACACCACCAGCAATATCACAAGATTGTTCGTCAATACTAGTCAAAACAGCACAAGTGTTGCAATCAAATCCACCACCTGCTTGTCCTTCATAACCAATATTCTTAACAGTGTCTCTAACAACTTGCGGAATATCAACATAGCAATTAGAAGTAATTTCTCCACAAACAAGAACCATTCCTGTTGTAGCAGTTGTTTCAGCAGCTACACGAGATTGTGGGTCTTTTGTTAGAAATTCATCTAAAATTGCATCAGATATCTGATCGCAAACTTTGTCAGGGTGTCCTTCTGTAACTGATTCAGAAGTGAATAAAAATTTTTTTGATGTCATCTTTTTCTCCTTAATTTATTTTATCGGTAAGGTTTTTAATTCCGACCCGATTACACATTAGCAATATTGTAGTATGCTGACAAATAAAAAGCAAGTGTTTTTATAACACTTGCTTTTTAATATTTGTTATTCAGTTCTTTATCCTTTAACTACAATATTTACAAGTTTCTTAGGAACAACGATAACTTTTACAATTTCTTTGCCATCAGTAAGTTCTTTTATTCTCTCACTTGCCAATGCTAAAGTTTGTAACTCATCATTGCTTGCTCCTTCATCGGCTTCAAGTTTGTCTTTAACTTTGCCGTTTACTTGTACAACAAGAGTAATTTTGC
>CAZHEI010000012.1:0-30927 GCA_964531425.1 uncultured Vampirovibrio sp.
GACCTTTGTTCCCAAAAGGATACAGAAACGATATTCAAATCGTTGCTCAATTATTCAGTTATGATCAACAAAACCAACCTGACACTTTGGCTATGTTAGGTGCATCTTGCGCTTTAATGCTAAGTGGCGCTCCTTTTGAAGGACCAATTGGTGCAGTAAGAGTTTCAAAAGTTGATGGTCAACTTGTTGCTAACCCAACTCACCAACAAGCAGATAAATCTGACTTAGACATCGTTGTAGCAGGTACACATGATTCTGTAATCATGGTTGAAGCAGGTTGTAAATTCGTTACAGAAGACGATATTATGGAAGCTGTTGAATTCGCTCAAGTAGAAATCAGAAAACAATGTGAAGCTCAAGTTGAATTTGCAAAGGCTTGTGGTGTTGAAAGAGAAGAATTTGTAAATCCTTATGACACAACTGAACTTAAGAATATTATTAATGAAGTTGCTCACGATATGATTTTTGATGCATATCACAACTTTGATAGAAAATACAGACAAGAAAAACTTGAAGAAGCTAAAAAACTTGTTAAAGAAAGAGTTGAAGCTCTTCCTGATGACCATTACATTCATCAAATTATTGAAGAAACAGGAATTGACTTTGTTGCAGAAGAATTCAAAGCTGCTGAAAAGAAAATTATGCGTGCAATGATTCTTGATGAAGGTGTTCGTGCTGATGGACGTAAACCGACCGAAGTAAGACCTATTTGGTGTGAAGTTGGTGTTATTCCTAGAGCTCATGGTTCAGCAGTATTTACAAGAGGTCAAACTCAAATCCTTTCAGTTGCAACTCTTGCAGGTCCTGGCATGAAACAAGAACTTGATGGCGTTGACCCTGAAACAGAAAAAACTTATATGCACAAATACATCTTCCCTGGATTCTCAGTTGGTGAAGTTAAACCTCTTAGAGGACCTGGAAGAAGAGAAGTTGGTCACGGCAATTTAGCAGAAAGAGCTAATGTTCCTGCATTACCTTCTCAAGAAGAATTCGGTTACACAATCAGAGTTACTTCTGATGTATTAGAATCAAACGGTTCTACATCAATGGGTTCAACTTGCGGTTCTTCAATGGCATTGATGAATGCAGGTGTTCCTGTTAAATGTATGATTGGCGGTGTTGCAATGGGTATGATTACAGAAGAAGGGAAAGAACCTGTTGTATTAACTGATATCCAAGGTATTGAAGACTTCCTTGGCGATATGGACTTCAAAGTTACAGGTAATGATGATGGTATCACTGCTCTTCAAATGGATATGAAAGCTAAAGGTATTGCAAACGATACACTTAGAAGAGCTTTAGCTCAAGCAAAAGAAGGTAGATTACATATCTTAGGTGAAATGAGAAAAGTTATTACTGAACCTGCTAAAGAACTTTCTCCATTTGCACCAAGCATTACAACAATGACAATTCCAACTGAAGATATCGGAACAGTCATCGGACCTGGTGGAAAACAAATTAGAGCAATCATTGAAGCTTCTGGTGCTGAAATTGATATTCAAGATAGTGGTGTTGTAACAATCACTTCTAACGATCAAGAAGGTGCTAAAATCGCTAAGAAAATGATTAATGATTTAACTTTCAAACCGGAAGTTGGTATGGTTATTAAGGGAAAAGTTGTAAGAATCATTCCTATCGGAGCTTTCGTTGAATTAGGCGGTGGCAAAGATGGTATGGTTCACATTTCTCAAATCTGCCAAGAAAGAATCGAAACTATCGAGCCTCATGTTAATGTCGGTGACGAAGTTATCGTTAAAGTTATCAAAATTGATGACAAAGGCAGAATCAACCTTACAATCAAAGGTGTAACAGAAGAAGATAAAGCGAAAGTTCAATAGCTTGTTTTTTTAATGTTAAAAAGAGAGGCGAAAGCTTTGCTTTCGCCTCTCTTTTTGGCTCGTATATGAACTTATGCCGCAATTAAGAAGATTGTTGGGCAAGTATGCCCAACTTACAAATTTAGTGACTAAGTGACTAGGTGATAAGGTGACCAAGTGGTTACGGTTTTTTGTGAATAGTGAATTTGGGGGTTACTATAAATTATATTGTCATCCTGAACAGCTTGAAAATTGCGGACTTACATCCTTATTTTCTACGCTTTCAGGATGACAGGTTTGTTCTAGGAGAGGGGTATTTTCATCTCACATCTTCACAAATAAAAGCTAAAATGTTATACTAGAAACATAACGATAATGAGGTATGAAACATGAAAAAATTGAGCGGATTTTCCTTGATGGAAATGATGGTAGTTTTACTAATAGTAGCGATTGTCGCAGCTGCATCAGCGCCAATGATTAACAAAAAGATGGTATCAGCTGCCGGAGATAAATCACCTTGGGTTTGGGTTGGTACAAACCACAGTATTGCATACAACCTTGGTGGTAGCGATGTACAAACAGCTACAATCGGAGCTGTAACGACTCCTTCTGAAGCCTCCGGCTCAAGATTGTATATTGATTCTAAAAAAGGTAGCGATGGGAACTTCAAACCTCAAATTACATTCAGCCATAATGGTACAGATTCTGATGTGATGAAATTAATAAGTGCAAAAAACAATATTTGGTTCTCAAATAAAAGCACAAATTTTAATAATACTCAAAATAGTGTTGTTCTTGGTGCAAACTCATCCTCTTCAAACTGGAATGCTGTTGTTATTGGTAGTAATTGCTATGCACAAGGAGTTTCATCCGTCGCAATAGGAAATAATATAGATTTAAGAAGTAGTACAGAACAAGTCATTGCAATAGGTAGTGAGCCTAAGGTTAAAGGAGCGTGCTCAATTTCAATTGGAACAAATAGCAACGCAGCCGGATATAACAGTACTGCAATAGGAAGACATAGCCAATCAGATGGCAATTTTACTACTTCAATTGGCTACTTTGCGAATGCAACAGGAATGAATTCTCTTGCGATAGGACCTGTTTCAAACGTAAGTTCAACAAATGCTTTAGCAATTGGGTCTTTTGCTCGTTCAGGAATGCCAAGAAGTATTGCAATTGGACAAAATGCTTTTGTTTCAACCGGAAACAGCCTTCAAGCAAGGGCTATTGCAATCGGTTATAACGCAGTATCAAATAAATCAGACAGTATCGCTATTGGCGGTAGATATGGTGCAAATGCGACCAGAGCAACCGGTACAGGTGCGATTGCTATTGGTTCAACAACGCAAGCCAGCGGAAATTGTTCAATCGCTATTGGTGGGACTGCAAATATGACTACAAACGTAGATACTGGTTCAGCAACTACAACCAGAGCAATCGCTACAAATGCCATAGCCATCGGTGCTCAAGCTAATGCTGCGTATACAAACTCTGTTGCGATTGGTAGGGATGCTAGAACTACTAGTGCAAACCAAATAGTACTTGGTACAACTAATGACACTGTTTTAATTCCGGGAACATTAAATTTGCCAAATACGACACTTAGAGTAAAAAATCTTATAGTTTCAAACTGGGCAGAAATAGGAGAATCATTACCGAATAATAGATGTGCTTTAAAAGTACGAACAGGACACTACCATCCTGAAACAGGAGCAGACCTTAAATACGGTCACCAACGAGATGGGCAATTTGCGTACTTGTATTCTTGTAAATATGACAATGGTTATCTAGCAGTATCTGACCGACGTTTGAAAAATGTCGGAAATATTTCAAAAGCTGGTTTAGAAAAAATCCGACAACTAAAAGTTTTTAATTACACATTTAAAAAAGACCCTGACAAAAGACCGCATGTTGGTGTAATTGCTCAAGATTTGCAAAAAATATTCCCAAATGCGGTAACAAAAGGTGAAGACGGATTTTTGGAAATCCGTTGGGATGACATGTTTTACGCTTTGATTAATGCAGTGAAAGAAAACGATTCAAGAATAACTGCACTAGAAAAAGAAAATATTGAACTCAAAAAGCAAAATATGGAATTCCAAAAACGCTTGACTGAATTGGAAAAGAAAGTGAAATAGTCGCTAGGTTCGTTACAAAAATACGCTCTTTATAATGTCATCCTGAATAGCCGACGAAATTAGACATTGTATTTGTGGTTGAGATGATAAATAAGGCGTATTTCAGGATCTTACCAACTTGGCATGATACTTATGTTTTGGTCAGATCCTGAACAGCTTGAAAATTACGGACTTACATCCTTATTTTCTACGCTTTCAGGATGACAGGTTTGTTTGTATATTGAATTTGTAAGTTGGGCATACTTGCCCAACAACGATGCTCAAAATGAGAAATTGAAAGTGAAAATAAGTTGAATGGTTAAATAGATGAATGGTACATTACACAATTTTTCAAGAGAGGGGCTGGATTCCCAAGCCTTCGGCTTGAGAATGACTGTTTTGATAGCTTGTGAGTCAGGCAGGGTTGACCTACGACTCCCAGCTCACGAAAAACACGACTTTGCTTTATCTTGCGGTGGGTACGCTAACGCTTTACCCACCCTACTCTACTGAATTGAAAAGTGAAAGTGGAAAATGGAAAATTTTTACATCCCCACCCCTTGAGGGCGGGGAAGAATTTGCCAAAAATTTATTTTTGAGCAAATTCAGGGGCGGGGGCATTCGTAATAACAAAACAGTCCCCCCCCCGATCACTATTCACTATTCACGAAAATTCTACAAAGTTAATGCTTTCAAAACTTTTTCAAATTTTTCATCTCTTGGAATTTCAAGGTTGATGCGTATTTCTGAAAAAGGCTTCGTGAACTCCAGTTTATATGACTGCAACACCTGTTCTTCTGTTTTTATCTTCATTTTCCCGAAACCATACAATGTATCATTGTAAACAGGATGTCCTATAGAAGCCATGTGAACTCTGATTTGATGTGTCCTACCTGTAATCAGTGTTAACTCAACAAGAGTTGCTCCATTTAAGCGCTCCAATACGTTTACAATAGTTAAACTTTCTTTGCCGTCTTCTCTTACACATTGTTTGTGAGGTTGAGTCAGATGCCTGCCAATCGGGGTGTTTATCTCAAAAGAGTCTTCTTCCAAAATACCTTTTACTATTGCCAAATATTTTTTGCAAAAACATTTGTTTTTCATTTCGTTAACAAGAAACTCATGAGTTTTATTATTTTTTGCAATCATAATCAAACCACTTGTATTCCTATCAAGACGATGAACAATCCCCCTTCTTAAATTCCCGTTCAAATCTGAAAGATTTTCTCCGTATTTATATAACAATGCATTAACAAGAGTTCCACTCATTTCCTGTGTTGTTGGATGAGTTAGCATGCCGGAGGGTTTGTTAATTACAGCCATATTATCATCTTCCCAAACGATGTCTAATGGGATATTTTCCGGCATTGGTTTAGCTTCTTCTGTCAACAATGGATTAAATTCAACTATATCTCCAATTTTTAATACATAAGATGGTTTAACCTGTTTAGAATTAACCTTTGTGCTTCCGTTTTTTATTTCAGTTTGAATTTTTGAACGTGAAATATTTGACATAATTTCTGATAAAAATATATCAAGCCTTTGTTCATCCGTGTTTTCGTCAATAATATACTGCACTTAATTGATTTCTCCTAAAGTTAATTACCTTTTTTAAGAATTATACCATTAAGTTTACAGAATGAAGTCAAAATATTTAATTCTTCTTTTATAGATTTTTGTAAAGCAGGTTGTTCTGACACAATTGGCACATTTTTTGCATTTTGGAACATCTTGAGAGCCAATTTTATATAATTTCCTCTTGATGAGGTTTTAGGCAAAGCTAATTCTTGATACAATTTTGCACATTGCAAATAAGTATTTACCAAAATGAATTGTAAATCAAATTGTTTTGCAATAAAAATAGCTTTTTCCAAATAAACTTTTGAAGATTCAAAATCTTGTTTTGCAAGATAAATTTCTCCAATCAACTTATTAAACATTGCAATAAAATAGTAATTGTTGATATTCGGACCTTGTGCAATATCAAGGGCTTTAGTTGCAATATCAAGTGCAAATTGGGTTCCATTTGTAATAAGTTTGATTTCAGAAATTAAATACCAAGAAAGCAATACTCCTGTTGCAACTTTTTCTTTTGCAAAATATGCAACTTGTTCTTCCAAAATTTCCAGAGCTTTTTTCGTTTGGTTGTTTTCTTTTAAAATTTTAGCAAGCAATGTTTTTAAAATATTTTTTGTAAAATTATCATTTACGTTATTAGCATAGGCTGCAACATTAAACAATTCTGTATGCAATGTATTGTAATCTTTTAGGAAAAATTTGTTTAATATGTCAACAAAATTCCATCTTGAAACAATAAAAGTATCCATATTGTCTAGTGAATATTCCTTTAGCATGTCATCTAAAATTTTGTTAGAAAGTTTAACATCCCCTTTAATAGTATTCGCCAGTGCTAATAATAGATTAGCTCGGCATACCAATATAGGATCTGTTGTTTGATTTTTATCTAAAATATCGTAAATTGTTTGAATAATATTAAACGCTCTGCTATCGCCTTGAAATACAAGAGCTTCAGCAAAGTCAAAATATACACCCACCCATAATTCGAACAAATCTTTAATTTTAATTTGCGGCGTATCTTTACCTTTTACCAAAACTCGCTCTAAGTCATTCAATATTTCTGTTTCAACAGTATTAATCAGTTGCCCGTAATTGCCAAGTCTTAACAGTGGAGTCACTAATCTTGATTTAACAAGTGTTTTCTCAAAAGTCATATTTTCCGGTAACTTATTAAGAACGCTTTCCACACACTCGATAGCACCCCAGTAATTGCCACTCTTCATAGAGCATGAGGCTAAGTAACCCAGCAATTCAATGTGTTCTGCATCTTCATTATCACCTAACATCATAATTGCATTTTGCAAGTATTCAAAGGCTGTTTGATGGTCGATTGGTTCCAAAAGCTTGCCGACTCTTGTATAAATATTCTTTTTAACTTTTGTATAAAATTCGTTATTTTTATTTTCAATAAGTTTTAAAGCTTGTTTTTGAGCAATAATATAGAGTCCAATATCTCCGATATAGGAAGCTTGTTTCATTAAAAGAGTCCAAATATCAAATGCTTGGTCATTATTACTCAATTTCTGTACAATGTAACCAAGTAATGCGATAGAAGATTGTTTATAAATGCTCAAAATCTCATATAAAGTATTTAAAACTTCTTCAAAACATTCATCATTTTTTACAACAGAAACTATATTTTTCCAAACAAGGTTGCTTTTAAATTCAAAAGTTAAATTATTCAATTGTGTTATAAATCCGGCATTTACAAGTTTCTCAATAATTCTTTCAAATTCGTCTGGAGAATTATTGTCGAAATTTTCCAGCATTGCTGGACAGAATTTAACTCCTAAAATTGACATTGCTGTTAACATTCGATAAGAATGCATATCTTCTTGTTTTAAAATATTCAATCTGTAATTAATTACAGAATCTAAAGATTGATAGTTAATATTTTTTAGGTTATTCCGCTTTATATCATTATTTAACAACACCATTTGTTCTATTATAGACGGATTCCCACCGGAAACTTTTGTTGCGAGATTTATAAAATCTTTGCCAAATTTGAACTCGGTAAATTGTTTTAAGAAAGTTTCAACTTGTACCGGAGTAAATGGCGCTATTGTTAAATCCAAATAATTCTCTTCGGTTAGCTTTTGAGATGTAATCATGCCCATTCCCGGTTTTGGATTAGATGTTATAAGAATAAATTTGCTTCTTTCAATGATTAAATTTTCATTAAGCAATTCTTTAATAAAATCAAAAGACATTCCGTCAATTAGTTCAAAATTATCAATGATAAATACTACTTTCATTTTCTCAACAATAGTCATAATAACTTTTTTCATTATTATAAACATTTTTGCTTTATTAAAATAAAGATTTTCATATTTATCTAAATTATCAGGATACAGAAGGTTTAACAAATCAAGAATTTCATTATTTGTCAATGTAGGAAAATCTTGTTTGAAGAATTTTAAAGAATTTTTTTTCAGTTGCAATGTATCCGGACAAAAATTATTTATATTAAAAAATGTTAGTAATAAATCTTGGAAATAACCAAATGGAGATAATTGCGTAATTTGAGTACATGTTCCCATCAGCCATATTAATTTTGCATTTTTTAATTCATTAATTGAATAGCGCAAAACAAGATTCTTACCAACCCCGCTCTCTCCGCTTAAAGTAATGATTCTTGTATCAGCGTCTTTTATTCCTTCCAGTAATTTTGCCTTTATTTTTTGCTGAGAATTCATTGAGGCAAAATAAATCGGTTGTAACAGTTCAGATTTACTTTCTTCTGAAATAAATTCCATTCCACATTTTCTGCATTCTTTTGCATCGGGTAAATTTGCAGCACCACATTCACTACAGATTTTTAATAAAGCGGTACCACAACCTGAACACTCTGTTGCAGTAATTAAATTGTAAGTATTACAATTTTTGCAGATTGTCCCTACTCTTGCTCCGCAAAAGTTACATTTTAAAGAATTTTCTTCTATTTCTTTTTTGCATTTGGGACATTGCATTTTTTAAATTAATCCTTAACTGTGTCTACAATTTCGTTTAAAATACTTAGAACTTCATCCTGAGTAAAACCTGTTTTTTCAACAATTTCTGCAACAGATAATTTTTGACCGAATTTTAAATCGCAAATTTCAAGAATTCTTCTTTCTGGATGTTTTTCATTAATATCTTCCAAGTAAGACAAAATTTCTTCTTCATCAACATCTGTTTGTTGCGGTTCAAAATAGAAACTATCATAGCAAGGCTCCGTAATATCTTCGGAAACGGATTCTAAACTTTCTTCATTGATTTCTGTTTCAAGAACGGAGTCTTCATTCAGAGTTTCTTCTAAATCAACGTTATCTTCTGAATCAAATAATTCTAAATCTTTGTTTTCAGCAATTTCTTCAATTTCAAAATGCTGAGAATTATCATCTAAATCAAAAGACTCAACATCCTCAATTCCTTCTGAAATATCTTCTACCGGCAATTCTTCAATCGGTTCAATTGAATCAACGGATTCTATATCTTCAACTAACTCTGCTTGTTCATCAATTTCAATTGACTCGAGGGTTTCAATCGGTTCAATTGTTTCAATCGGTTCGATTTCTTCAACTAACTCTGCTGGCTCGTCAATTTCAATTGATTCGAGGGCTTCAATCGGTTCAATTGTTTCAACAGGTTCGATTTCTTCAACTAACTCTGCTGGCTCGTCAATTTCAATTGATTCGAGGGCTTCAATCGGTTCAATTGTTTCAACAGGTTCGATTTCTTCAACTAACTCTGCTGGCTCGTCAATTTTAATTGATTCGAGAGTTTCAATCGGTTCAATTTCTTCCACAGAATCTTCTGTTTCGGTTGTCAATTCTTGTAAACTTTCATCTGGTTGAGATACAGGTTCAACAATTTCTTCCGGTTCAGCTAATACATCTAATTCCTGAATACTTTCTTCTAAAGGAGTTTCTTGAATTAGTTCTTCCTGAGGTTCAATTGTATCAATCGTTTCCAAAATAGCATCTGCTTCATTCTCTTGCACTGGCAAAGACGCTATTTCTTCCGGTAATTCGGATTCAATGATTTCTTCCTCAACTTCCGGAACGCCGTTTATCATCATGTCTACCAGATTTTTATCAACATCTGTTACCGTATTTACCGGAATTTCTTCTGCAAGATTTTCTTCTTGTTCAGAGTTATTTTCAATATCAGGCTCCAAAGTTAATATATCTTCATCAGCAACGCTAGCCTCATCAACAACATTTTCTACAGAATCTTCTGTAACAACCGCTAATAATTCATCATCAGGAACTTCATCTATGAAATCATCTAGATTTAATTCTTCTTGCTCAACAATATTAGATTCAGTTTCTTCTGTTGAAACAAGGGTTCTCTCTTCTTCTTCTTGAACAGGTTGAGGCTCTGCTTGTTGAACTGAAGGTTCCGGTAAAGTTGGCAAAATTACACGATGACGAGCTTTTGTATTGAAATTCAGTTTCTTAGGAACTGTAATCATTGAAGTTGAAATGACTTTGGTCAAGTATGCGGTTATAACATCTTCATTAGTGACAGAACCCAGCACAACCTTAGAATGTTCGTAGACATCATCAGCAATATCTTCAAGAATTGCTTCATACTCAGCAAATTTTCTATGTTGCTTAATTAGTGTAATTATTAAATCGTAGTATTTCTTTTCCATATTTACTCTTCTCTTATAAACGTATTATCAATACCGGATTGCCTGAAATATTAGCAAATGTGTTCATATTAGTTTTAAGATTTATGTCAAGCGCAGTGTTTATTATACTTACAATTAAATCATCTACTGATTTTTCTCCGCTTGAAGCAGTTACACCTTTTACACTAAATTTGCTTGCATTTTTGTCATATTGCAATTCCACCATAATTTTATTTGTTATAGGAGGCTTGCTTAGTAACAACAAGTCGGCTTTTAAGTTCAATTGAATAATTTTTCCAACTTTTGTAAAATACCTTTTTGCAGTATTGTTTGTAACATATCCGGCAGGAACTTCCCAATTTACTGTAAGATTTGATACAAGAATTGATGCATCAAGATTTTGTTCTATCGCAGGGATTGAAATAGCATTTCCTTCGTTAGATGTCGTAGGAATTTGGGTATTTTCAACTGTTTCAACCGGCATGGCTTCTTGAACCGGAGCTGGATTAGATTCTTCCGGTTGTACAACAGTTTGATTTAAATCAGTTGAATCAGAAATTCCAGCCTCTTGATTCATAAATTTTGTATAACCAAAATATCCTGCAACTGCAATAACAAGCAATAAAAGAATTAATAATTTTGGGCTTCCTTTCTTTACAGGTATAGTTATATCTTCTGTAGACTCTTTGTCTTCATCAAATAGTTCATCTATTTGTTGAGAATTTTCGTCCACAATTTCATTATTCTCATTTTCTTCAAATGTCGAATCATTTGTATCTAACATGTTTTCTAAATCATCCAAAGAAACTTCTGATTCAATATTATCAAGGCTTGGAGTAATATTTGTTGAATATTCTTTATTCTTTTCATCAGATATTTCTTCTGCGATTTCTTCTTGAGGAATATCAATACCTGATTCAGAATTCAAATCAGTGTCAAATTCTATTTCATTTGGTGTTTTATTCTCAAGAATTTCTTCGTTTTCTTCTGTAAATTCAATCTCTTCTGTTTCTTCAGAAATTTCATTAGCAAAATCGTTTTCAACAGAGTCTGTTATTAGATTTTCTTCCGGCAACAAATTGTCAGAATCTACTGAAAGTTGCAGTTCATGAGTTTCTTCCAAAGAGTCTATATCGGTTGAGAAATCCTCTGTTTGGATTTCATCATTTTCAATAGGCATTTCTACCTCAAAAGATGACAAAGAATCTTCTTCTAACGGCTCAAAATTTAAATTTTCAGATTCATCTTCAATCATCGGTTCCAGCATATCATCAGAAGAAACATCTAATGTTAATTCATTATCAAATGAACTATCTTCTTCTAATAAAGAGTTTTCCATTGGCTCAGAATCGGATTCCAAGCTCAAGTTGCTATTTTGTGAAATTCCTATTGTAATATTATTTAGTACAGATTGAGCACTTGCTGTATTTTTGAGCTGAATTCTGCAATATCTGGATTTTAATAAAACCTTATAAAAGTCATTTTCATTATCAAGTTTTCCATCCAAATAATTAAAAACTTGAATATCAAAATCATCAGGAATCTCATCAAAATAAGATGAAACAAGCTGAGCTTCCACATCATAGTACGAAACTAACGAGTCTTCGCTAATTTTATAATACCCGTTTGAAGCATTGTTTGTGTTAATTGATGCTGAAAGTGCAAAGCCTGACACAGTTCCGCCGGAAAGATCTGAATTGAGTTTGATAAACATGTATGCAATAGGTGCCAAATCTCTATCAAAATGGTCTTTTGGAACGTATAACTCATTATCTTCAAAATATATTCTTACATCTATATAAGAATCTTTTATATAAATATCTGCGATATCTAATTTGTTTAAAACAAATGGGATTTTGTGTAATCCGGAATCTGTATCAACATCAATTTCTGTGAAATATTTTTTTGCAATATCAGCGGCAAGAACATTTGCAACTGCTCGATTTCTTGTTGCAATATCGTCTATATCATTACAAATCTTTTTTGCCAGTTCCAAATCGCTATCTTCAATTAAAAAATTGTCGTTATTCACCTAAGCACTCTCCCTCATTATGAGCCAATCATACCACATTATTAAAAAAAAATCTACAATTAAGACTTGTTAATATTTAATTGCAGTTTGGTTGACTTTTAATAGTATATTATTAAACCATTTAGTGTATTTTTACTGATAAAAATACAGTGATATATTTTTTTATCCGATAAATCATGACGAAAGGACAAAATTTAAAATGTTTTCATCAATGATTCAAAATTTATTATCGTCATCAGGACAATCAAGTGCAATGCAAAGAGCTGTCCAAATGAATAATTATGTTAATAGCATAACTTCTCAGTGGACACCTGTAGAAAAAGCTGATACAAGCAAAGCTCCATCAGCAACAGCTTCATTTGATAAAGTGTTACAAGCAGGAGCAAAAGTAAAATTTGGAGATTTACTAACAAATCCGGCAACAAGAGTAAATGCACAAATTTATACAAATACAGTTTCCAGTGCAACTCCAAAAACTGATTACTCTGAAAAATCAAAAATTAAAGAATTAATCTCTCGAGTTTCTCAAAAACATGGTGTTGACGAAAAACTTGTAAATGCATTGGTCAAGCAAGAATCAGGATTTAATCCGAACGCAAAATCAAAGGTTGGAGCAATGGGATTAATGCAATTGATGCCATCTACCGCAAAAGGTTTAGGGGTTACAAATCCAATGGATCCAGAACAAAACGTTGAAGGCGGAGTTAAATATCTTAAATCAATGTTAGATAAATATAATGGGAATATAATACTTGCCCTTGCTGCATATAATGCAGGTCCTGGAGCTGTTGATAAATATGATGGAGTGCCTCCTTACAAAGAAACTCAAAATTATGTTAAATCAATTCTTGCAACTTATTTGTAAGCTAAATTCTTGTCTATGCCGCAGTATTGATTTTTTGAGTCTTTTCTTGTTCGGCTTTTTCATGAAGTCGTCTAGTATTCGCATACGTTAATCTAGGAATAAACCAACCCAGTAAGTATGGAGAAATCAAGAAGGTTGTGATTATTCCCGGAACAGAATTCAAACCTCTTGCGAAACCAAGAATTTTATTTGTTTTAGGCGAACTTCCTTTCATAAGCTTAGTAATCATTTCATCAAGATTTTTCTTTTCGATACTTCCATCTTTGCCTAATTTATCAAAGAAAGACATAATCTTAGCGTTCTTTTCTTTCTTAGAAAGATTTGCCATATCGGATAATTTCATTGTTTTATCATTAAATATTGTATTGGCATGTTCTGATTTAGCAAGGATTTTTTGTAAATCTCCACCGTTATTGTCAATGTATTTACAGAAATTCATCAATTTTTCTTTTGAATCAACTCCATTGTACAAAGAATTAATTTCGGAATTTTTTAATACGTGAGCTTTGCTGTATGGATTTATTAAGTCAAAATATGACTTGAGTTTAGATTTTGACCTGTCTTTTTGCATTAATACAAAGCCTGATTTATCTTCATAGCCTGTTACTGCCAATCTTGTCAGCATTGGTACTGCAAAAACAACTGACAAGCTTGAAGAAACATCTCTAATGAGAATTTCGTATAATTCAGACAAGTCTTTTTTACCGTTTTCATCAACTTGAGCTCGATTATAAGCTTTTAACCCTCGAGGAGTAAGTAAGCCAAACAATGATAATCCAGCCATTAATGTATTAGTAAAGTTATGTCCATTGTATTCTAACTCATTTGCAACAAAATCTTTATCCGTATATTTTGATAATTTTTTACCCAATTTATCAAGCCAAGATTTGTTTGGATTTTTACCTTTGAAAGATACATTTTTGGATTCATCATCAATATTTGTTTCAGATTGTTTGTTTTTTGACTCTGCTTCTGCTAATTTTGCTTCCTTTAATTTCATTGCAGTTCGAGCCCCTGGCGCAACATCACTTCTGATGTAAAGTTTTGGAAGAATAGAAAGAACTCCCAATGTTGTAGCCATAGTTGAAATGTTTGCAATGAACCGTTTTGCAATAGACTTGTCTTTAATACTTTCAGCCATAGATTCGTCAAGTTTTGCAAGATTTTTATTTAAAGCAATGGCATCATCGCTATATTTAATCATTGCTTCTATTGCATTCTTTGTTGAGAATATTTTTGTATCTTTAGAACCGACTTTCAAACGGTCAAGTAGTTCTAAATCACTTTTTGTTGAATATTTAATATTGTTAATATGATTTGCAATTTCAGCAATTCTTTGATCTTTATATTTCCCTTTGCTTTTTATACCGAAAAGATTCTTTGGTAAAACAGCATTTGCTGGAATTTTTTCATACTTAGAAATTTGTTCAAGGATAAATTTAATGGAATCATCTGTTACATTTTCTTTTCCAAGAGTATTTTCTAATATTTCTCTTAAGTTTTTAACATAAAATTCTTGCTTAAATTTATCTTTATTGTTTAATAAGGTTCTGTCAAATTCAGGTTTTGCAAGCATTTCTTTTAAACTGTTTCCGAAACGCTTAATAAGTTGAGAATTTACACTTGTTGAACGACCAGTTTTAGCAGCAAGAGCAAACATAATTGGCGCAACTGCCATCATGCAAGGTCCGGTAAGTCCTTCTCTACCCAGAACTTCAAATCCTTCTTGCATGTTATATTGTCCCGTAACTTCCTTATCACGAAGGAATGCTGCTCCAACACGAGGAGCGGTCATGCCTAAAGCATCTTGAATAAGGAAAGATACTAAAAATCCACCGTCTTCAATCCATTGCATTGTACTTCCGGAAGCGTTAAGTGCACCGGCACCAAAACCTGCTTTGAAGTTTGGTGCTACGGCTTGTTGCTGTTTTGTATTTTGCTGTGACTGTGTACCGTTTTCCGGAATTACTCTTTGAATTTTCAACAACACAAATCCTTATATAATCTTCTACATAATTAAATAAAGTCATTTACATTTTAATATTTGCTATTTTGTAACAAAATTTGATAATTTTGTTACAAAGAGAAGAATGCGGAAAAAGGAACTGTTAAGTTATCACTGGTTTAGGAGAAAAAAATAAAAAATGATTAAGAAATGTAACAATATTATTCAAAACATTAAAGTTTTTGAAAAAAATGCCGTTATACATAGTACACAAAACAAAAAAAGGAAAAAGGAGAACTCAATTATGGGTATGTCAGCATCACAGGCAAGATATTTAAGTCTTATTGCAAGACAATCAAACTTAGAATATCAAGGTCAACAAATTAACCAAGAAAGAACAATTTTGTCACAACAATGTACAGATTTGTACAATAGTTTGTTGGCAATGACAGTTCCAACACCTCCTTCTACTCAAGACTATACAACTGTTCAGTATACAGGTCAAATTGGAGCAACAAATTATTCATTTGATGCAAGTTCAATTAAACCAGGAAATAACGGAGGTTATATTGTTACAGTAAATCAAGATTCTTATGGAAATTCTTTACAAAAGAATGCTTCTATTGCAACGGTAGATAATAATTCATCAGGAACTATGAAAGTTGAATCTGTTTCAAATACTGTTAGCAAAGATACAACTGTTGGGACTGGTACTTATTCTGCAGCAGATTCTTCTACAACTTGGATGGTTCCGGCTACTCTTACAGAAACAGACGATCCTGCTAATTTTTATGTATTTGATGGAGGCAGCTATAGGAAAGGTACTGCTACTGATAAAACAAATGGTGCAAATTTCTTTAAAATGCAACAATCTGGTACCGCTCCTTCTGCAGATGCAATTCCTGTAAAAGAAAATACAAAGACTGTCAAGGAAGGTTCTCCAGCTCCGGTAACCTCAGCAGAACTTGCACAACTATGGGTATTAGACGAATCAACTCAAAGTCTTAGAAAAGCAACAACTGACGACGTAGACGGAGACAGCGAGCCATATTCTTTGAAATCAAATGTCAAATATTACAAGGAATCTTCTGTTGGGACTCAATCATTCCCTGTAAAAGGCGCTATTGATGGAATTGCCATAAATGGACATGCTTTGTTTGAACTTTCATCTGCTGATATTACAGAAGAACAAAGAAAAGGTTACGAAGCTGCTATTGCAAACTCAGGATTAACAAAACCAAATGGTGAACAATATCAAGCTTCTGACTTCTACATATATTTTGATGACAATGGTTCAGCAAACTTTGTTTTAAAATCAGATGTTAACGACGGTAACAATAATGCAACAACATATTCTTATGTAGCAAATGGTGCTTATTCTAAACCGACAACATACAACGATTGTCAATTAACTTTTGACCCTGCAAATGGTAGAATTACAGAAATTTCATTCCCAAATTATGCAACAACTACAGATGAAAATGGAAATACTGTATATGATTATTCTAAGGTTGAATCTTATACAACAATGGCTGTAAGCGCAAAAACTGTAACTGATGACAATGCATATAATGATGCTTATGCACAATATGAATACGATCAATATAAATATGACAAAGCACAACAAGAAATAAATGCCAGAACAGAAGTTATTCAACAAGAAGACCGAAATCTTGAATTAAAACTTCAAAGACTTGATAACGAAAGAACTCAAATCACAACAGAAATTGAAGCTTTGGATAAAGTTATCAATGATAACATTGAATCTTCTTACAAAACTTTCTCTGGCTAATAATCGATAGCTTGTGATGATAATGAAAGAAAGGGTGGAATAATTGTTATTCCACCCTTTCTGTGGTACAAATGTACAAATAAACCTGTCATCCTGAAAGCGTAGAAAATAAGGATGTAAGTCCGTAATTTTCAAGCTGTTCAGGATCTGACCAAAGTATAAGTATCATGCCAAGTTGGTAAGATCCTGAAATACGCCTTATTTATTATCTCAACCACGAATTCAATGTCTAATATTGTCGGCTATTCAGGATGACAATATAACCTGTAAATAGTATGTCAGGCAGGCACTGCCTGACAAAAGTAAGTTGGGCATACTTGCCTAACAACACTTATCAAAATGGATAATTGAAAATGGAAAATTTTTACAGTGTTTTTAATGTAAAAATGTTAAATCCATATCACAAGAAATCGAGGCGGATTCTTTGAATCCGCCTCGATTTCTTTAATTCTCTCAAAAAACTACTTACTCAATTGACTCATAACTTCGTCAGCAAAGTTTTCATTTCTCTTTTCAAGACCTTCACCAAGAACATATCTGTCAAATTTTACAATTGAGAATTTTCCAGAAATAAGTTGTTCAATAGTTTGGTCAGGATTTTTAACAAATGGTTGTTCAACTAAACATCTGTGAGCCATAAGTTTGTTTACACGGCCTTCAACGATTTTAGCTCTGATTTGTTCAGGTTTGTTTGCCAAATCTTCTTTACCCATTTCAATTCTTGTTTCTTCTTCAATAACAGAAGCAGGAATATCTGCTCTTGAAACGAATTCAGGAGCTGAAGATGCAATGTGTAAGCAAACATCTTTTGCAAGAACTTCATCTGCAGCAGATGTTGAAAGAAGAACACCAATTTTACCGTTGTGGATGTAAGTTGCTGTGTTACCTTCATATCTTACGAATCTTCTGATAGTAATTTTTTCTCCGATAGATGCGATTTTTTCTTTAACAACATCTGCAACCGGTTTTCCACATTTAGGGCAAGTTGTTGCAAGAAGTGCATCTACGTCAGCAGGATTAGATTCTGCAACAAGTTGAGCAAGTCCGTTTGTTAATTCAATGAATTCTTCATTCTTAGCAACGAAGTCTGTTTCACAGTTGATTTCAATCATTGCACCAACAGAACCTGATACATAAGAACCAATTCTACCTTCAGCAGCAATTCTGCCCATTTTTTTGTCAGCAGATGCAATACCTTTTTGACGAAGAACTTCCATTGCTTTTTCCATATCGCCATCAACTTCAACTAAAGCTTTTTTAGCATCCATCATGCCTGCACCGGTTTTATCACGAAGTTCTTTTACCATTGTAGCTGTAATATTCATTTTGTAATTCTCCTTATTTTATGGAGTGATTAAGTGACTATGTGATTAGGTGACTAAGAAAATAATATAATAACTTAAAAACTCAGTCACTCAGTCACTTGTTCACTCAGTCACTTATTTATGCTAACACTCCTGCATCAGCAGCTGTTACTGATTCAATTTTCTTAGCATTAGCATTGTTTTCTCTTAGAGTTTTTCCTTCTGCAACTGCATCAGCAAGTTTAGAAGTGATTAATTTGATTGCTCTGATAGCATCATCATTACCAGGGATAATGTAGTTGATGCCATCCGGATTAGCATTTGTATCAGCTAAACAAATAACAGGAATGTTAAGTTTGTTAGCTTCTGCAATAGCGATATCTTCTTTTGCTTGGTCTACAACGAAAATAATATCAGGTAAACCACGCATTTCCTTAATACCACCTAATGTTTTGCTTAATTTAGCTAATTGTCTGCTAAGTTGAGCTTGTTCTTTCTTAGGTAATTTTTCAGCATGACCAGAAGCCATAAAGTCTTCAAGTTCTCTAAGTTTGTTTACTCTACCTCTGATAGTTTCAAAGTTTGTAAGCATACCGCCTAACCATCTTCTATTGATGTAGTAAGCTCCAACTCTTGTAGCTTCTTCTGCAACAACTTCAGCAGCTTGTTTTTTTGTACCTACAAAAAGAACATTTTTTCCTTTTGCAGCGAATTCTCTAACAGCTTCATAAGCAGCGTCTAATAAATCAGAAGTTTTTCTCAAATCTAAAATATAAATGCCATTTCTAGCACCGTAAATATACGGTTTCATTTTAGGGTTCCAGTGTTGTGTTTGGTGTCCGAAGTGTACACCAGCTTCCAATAATTCAATAAGTGATGCTGTTGACATCTTGTGTCTCCTTTTGTTTAAATGTGTTTTACTACGGGTTGCACTGCTTCATTGGGAACTTAATTTTTGCCCAACTAGAACGAATCTATCAAACTAGTGTAACCATTGAAAATATTATTATAAACATGCTTTTAAGGCAAGTAATTTAGCTTAGAACCTTTACAATTATTTAAGAAAGGAGGATTTTTATGCGTTATTTCGCAAAAAGCATGTATTTCTGATAAGATGTTGGTATATGCGAGGATAGTTATGAATTGTTTTTTTAGAAATCAGCACGAAGCTTTATATAATGCTTGTAAACCATATCAATATGTTGGCGGTGAATTTTTGTCGTATAACAAAGATTTTGATAGTGCAAAAGTACGTTTTGCATTTGTTTTTCCTGACAAATACGAAATCGGGATTAGCAATCTCGGTGTCAGAATAATTTATGACAGAGTAAATTCTCAACCTCAAATGATGGCAGACCGTGCGTATGCTCCAGAGTCTGATTTTAAACCGGAATTTCTTTATGGTGTGGAATCCAAAAGAGCGCTTAAAGACTTTGATGGAATAGGTTTTTCTTTGCAGTACGAATTATCTTATCCAACAGTTTTAAAAATGCTTGAAATGTCAGGGATAAATATAAGAAATGATGAAAGGCTAGAAGACGAACCTATTGTTTTTGCTGGTGGTCCTTGTGCTTTTAATCCGCTACCTTTGTCTGAATTTATTGATGTTTTCTGTATTGGCGACGGTGAAGACATGATGGTGGAAATTTGTGAAGTTTTGGAAAAAACAAAAGGGCTCCCTAGAAAAGAAAGAATAGAAGAACTTTGCAACATAAAGGGGTGTTGGTCGCAACAAATCTGTAATAAAGTAGAGAAACGCCTTGCACCACTTAATAATGAATATGCTTCTACTTCTTATCCAATTCCATTTTCAAGCTCAGTTCATGATAGAGCAATTGTTGAAATTCGTCGTGGTTGCGGAAGAATGTGTCGTTTTTGTCAACCTGGACATGTGACTTTGCCTATTCGAGAACGAGAAGCTGAAGATATCATAAATATAACAAAAGAACTTGTTAAAAACACCGGATATGACGAATATTCACTGCTTTCATTATCTTCAAATGATTATAAGAACATTAATGAAGTTATCAAGGAATTATCTGTTGATTTTAATAAACAAAAAATTTCAGTATCACTTCCAAGTCAGAGAATTGACGGATTTAATCTTGAACTTGCGAATTTAATGCATTCGGTTAGAAAATCAACAATGACACTTGCTCCAGAAGCAGGTAGTCAAAGACTTAGAAATGTTATCAAAAAGAATATTTCAGAAGAACAAATTATTAATGCAGCTTTAACTTTGTATGAAAACGGTTGGTCAAAATTAAAGTTTTACTTCATTTGCGGACTTCCAACTGAAACATTGGAAGATATGGATGAAATGGCAGAACTTTTAAATAAGATTAAATATCGTGCAAAACTACTTAAAAGAGAAAGAGGGCTAAGTCACGGATTTGAAATAACTTGTACATTGTCAATTTTTGTTCCAAAACCGTTTACGCCGTTCCAATGGTGTCCACAAATGGATTTGGATGAAGTTACTGCTCATATTCATTATTTAAAAGAAAAAACTAAACATATAAAAGGTTTGAAAATTAATTATCATGAGAAATTCGTTTCTCAAATTGAAGCAGTATTGACTCGTGGGGATGCAAGTTTTTGCAAATACATTGAAGCACTTTATAAAAAAGGCTGTTATCTTGATGCGTGGGGTGAATATTTTGATAAAAATGTTTGGAAAGAAACAGCAGAGGAATGTGGTTTCTCATTAGAAGTACTTGCAAAACGCTCTTTTTCATTACAAGAACCACTTCCTTGGGATTTTATTAATGTAGGATTGAACAAAGAGTGGTTACAAAATGAATACAAAACTGCTTTTGCACAAGGTTGTGAATTTAATCTTCAGCCGACATGTGAACAACGTTGCGTTAATTGTGGAGTTTGCCCAACTCTTCACACCAAAAAAGTTTTAGCAAAACCTTATATAGCATCAGAAGAAGCTCAAAAAGTTCTGGAGGTGGAACCAATTGATCCAACAAGAGTTCATCCGGATAAAGATATTCCGGTATATAGGTATCGCTTGAAAATTACAAAAAAAGGACTTTTGCGTTATTTTTCACATTTGGATTGGCAAAACACCTTCCACAAAGTGTTATCAAGAACAGGTTTAAGAATGGCATATACTCTTGGTTTTAACCCAACAATGAAAGTTTCAATGGGGATTGCTTTACCGCTGTTTGCAGAGAGTGAAGGAGAATTGGTAGATATAGAAATCTTAGACCATATATCTGAACAAGATGTAATGGACACTATCAATCCTAAATTGCCGAATGGTGCAAAAGTTATTGAAGTAAAAGAAGTTGAACAATTTACAACAGCAGTTGATATTTGCGCTCATTGGGCGGAATACAAAATAGAACCTTATCTTAAATCAGATGAAAAGGAACTTTATGATTTTGATAAATTCCGTGCAGATGTTGAGCGTGTTTTGACTTTACCTAAAATATTAATAACAAAGAAAAATAAAAAAGGAATAGAAAAAACAACAGATTTTAAGATATCTATCGGTAGTTATAGATTTAAAAACAATGCTTTATTTATTCATCTCAAAACTGGTCAAGGTTCAGAAATCCCAGCCTTAAGAGCAGATAGCTTAATGAAACTTGTCGATAGTGAGAGAATATACAATATCACAAGATTACGTTTTCTTGATGAGAAGTTAAGAGAATTATAAAGGTAGGGTGGATACCCTATATATTTATATCAAAAAATATTAAAACAAAACATATTTTAAAATTAACTAAATGTAACAATATTGTTACATTTATCATTTAACTCTCCCTTGAAATTTGTCTAAACTACGGTATAATATAGATAGATAGTTTTGATACGGTAAATCTCGATACCGAGACTTTAGGTCACAGAGGGATAATTCGAGTCCTCATAATCAGAACTATCTTTTTTTATGTTTTCATATCTTATGATGTCTTTATTTAACTGATTAATACTTGCGATATGAAAAGTTGTTACAAAAAGTTCATCAGCGTTTTGAGTACATTTTATGACGATTTGATAAATTTGGCTATTAATTTTAAAATAAATCAAGTTTTTATTGTTTTTCTTTAAAATATATTCTGCACTATTTAAATAATCGGGAATGTTTTTGTATTCATTTATACTAAGCTCTGGATGTTCAATGATATTTTTTATCAGATTGTCAATAGAAAACTTAATATTTGCAGACTTTGCCCGAAGTAAGTTTTTTTGTTTTTCTTTAAGGTTACCAATACTGTAAAAACTATTTAGGTCAGATTTGTTAAATATCCTTCTGGCATAGGCAATTGCTTGTTTTGAATTGATAGCATTTTGTTTTGCTAATACTGCAAAGTCACAGCCTCTATTGTAAAATTCATCAAAATTTCCAAATTCCATATTTTATATAGTATCATAAATTTTTAAATCTCTTTACAATTTTGATAAATTCCGTGCGGATGTTGAGCGTGTTTTGACTTTACCTGAAATATTAATAACAAAGAAAAATAAAAAAGGAATAGAAAAAACAACAGATTTTAAGATATCTATCGGTAGTTATAGATTTGAAAACAATGCTTTATTTATTCATCTCAAAACTGGTCAAGGTTCAGAGATACCTGCACTTAGAGCTGATAGCTTAATGAAACTTGTGGATGAAGATAGAATATTCAATATTATTAGAATTAAATTTCTTGATGAAAAATTAAGGGTACTATAACATTGATAAAGAATTACTTTCTTTCTTTTAATATGATATAATTTTTACAAAAGGGAGTATAAAATGTATACGTTAGTTTATTCAATAAATAATGAACCAAATCCGCAAACTGTGTACGTAAATCTTACAAACGCTTGTACAAATTCTTGCGTGTTTTGTTTAAGAGAACAAAAAGATGATGTTTGTGGTGCAGAAATGTGGCATGATGATAAATATACGTTAGATGATATTATTGAGCAATTTAAGACATTTTTGCCCCCTCACCCCACCCCTCTCCCAAAGGAGAGGGAGCTAATTGCACCTAAAGAAGTAGTGTTTTGCGGTTATGGCGAACCTTTCCTTAAAAAAGATATGATGAAAGCTTTTGCTCAGTATTTGAGAGAAAATTATCCTGAAGTAAACATAAGAGTAAACACAAACGGACACGCTAATGCAGTTTATAAAACTAATGTTGCAGAAGAGTTTAAAGGCTTGCTAGATGCAGTTTCTGTCAGCTTGAATTCTGATAACGCTGAACAATACAACAAAATTTGTCAGCCTAAAATAGAAAATGCTTATGATGCAGTGAAAGACTTTATTAAATCTTGTAACGAAGTCGGAATCAAAACTTATGCAAGTATTGTTACCGGTTTTGATAAAGACGTTGAAATAAATGTAGAAAACTGCGAAAAAATCGCACATGAACTTGGTGCAGAGTTTAGAAATCGTGAATTTATAACGAATGGGTATTAAAGAAAATGACAAAACTTATTCTTGCTTCAAACTCTCCAAGACGAAAAAAAATTCTGACTGATTTAGGTTTGGATTTTGAAGTTATGCCGTCAAATTATGATGAAAAACTTGAAACAGATACTTTTTCTTATGACTTGATAGAAGATTTAGCGACACAAAAAGCGTGCGATGTTGTTCGTCGAGTTGGGAATAATGAAATTGTGTTAGGCGCAGATACTGTTGTTGTTTTGCATAATAAGATTTTGGGAAAACCTCATTCAAAAGAAGAAGCGTATCAAATGTTAAGAGATTTGTCAGGGCAAACTCACATGGTTGTAACAGCCTTATGCGGAATAAACACTCAAACAAATCGAGCAGCTCTTCTTTCTACGACAAGCTATGTAAGATTTAAAGACTTATCCGATAATTTAATTCATCATTATATAGATGAATTTAATCCACTGGATAAAGCCGGAAGTTACGGTATCCAAGAATTGCCGGATGGAATTTTGGATAAATATGAAGGAAGTTTTGAAAATATTGTTGGTTTAGCACCGGAAGCTGTTACTGCGGTACTAAATCAATTGGGATATAGAAAGGATTAGTTATGGCTGAGTTAAAAGGTAATGTTCAAGAACTTGCAAAAAATATCAAATTACTTGCTTTTGATGTTGATGGAGTTATGACAGATGGTAGTGTAACTTATGATGAAAATGGTGTTGAATATAAAACTTTTAACGTAAAAGACGGTCATGGAATCGTTCGTGCAAACAAATCAGGTTTTATCACGGCTATAATTACAGCAAGGCAAAATGGAACCGTTCAACATAGAGCAGAAAATCTTCATATCACTGAAATTTATCAGGGGCAAAAGTATAAATTGCCGGCTCTGGAAGAAATTATGGCAAAATATGGTTTTACTTATGAAAATGTTGCATATATGGGAGATGATATTCCTGATATTTGCATTTTAGAAAAAGTAGCTTTAGCCTGTTGCCCTAATGATGCAGTTAAAGAAGTTCAAGCTGTGTGTAATTTTAAATCTTCCATAAATGGTGGTCGTGGAGCAGTAAGAGAACTTTGCGATTTTATTTTAGAAGCTCAAGGTATAGAAAAAATTGCAGTAATTTCAGAAACTGATGCTAAATAATCTTTGTTCAAAACTTTCACAAAATAAAAATTTATTAATGCTTATTACGGCAGGGATTTATGTCGTTTCGCTTTTTGCTGTTTTATCAGGACAACTTTTATTGTATTCAATTTTGATAATGTTATTGTCTTTAATATTGATTTTGAAAAATTGTTTTCCGATTAAATATATAATAATTTGGACTCTTTTGTTTTATTTCGGTGTTATTAATACAACTTCAAGAATCAGAGATGTTGATGATTTATTAAATCTGGCTCCTGTAAATTCAGAGATTTCAGGGAAAATTGTTTCAATTCCACAAGGTAAAGTTGAAGGGAAACCAAAATTTTTCTTTGATGTTGAAAAAATAAAATTTGGCTCGATAGAAAAAGAATTCAAAAACGAAAAAGTCCTTGTGACAATGAATTCGATTGATGGAATTGAGAATTTAAAACTATATAATTCTGTTAAACTAAATGGCAGATTGTCAACTCCGTTTAAAGCAGGTAATCCCTCTCAATTTGATTATGGGAATTATTTAAGAAATCATAATACTTATGCAGTGTTTTACGCAAATTCTTTTGAACTCTTAGACAATAGTCTTTCATTTAAAGAAAAAAGTCTTCAAAAGATTAATGATTACAGAGAAAATATTATTTCAATTCATTCTAAATATTTAAAATCACCTAATCTTGAAATACTTGGCGGTATTGTATTTGGAGATGATGCAGTTTCTCCGTCAAAAGAAATCAAACAATCTTTCATAAATTCAGGTCTTTTGCATATTCTTGCTGCTTCCGGCATGAATGTTGCCTTTATTTATACATTCTTTTTCTGGATATTTTCACGCTTAAGGATAAATTTTAAATTAAGCGTTTTGTCAGGAATGATAACGGTAATTGTCTATTCGCTGATGACCGGATTAGGTGCTTCTGTAATCAGAGCTACTTTTATGCTGCTGTTTGTGCTTGCCGGAAAACTCATAGATAGAGATGCACATAGTATTTCACTGTTGTCATTTGTTGGATTACTAATGTTGCTCTATAATCCTTTGTTCATAAATGATGTAGGTTTTCAATTATCTTTTATTGTAACTTTTGGTATTTTATTGATGGCTCCTGTTCTTATTAGATATGAAAATAAAATTTTGGATTATGTTGCTGGAGCTGTTTCAATTCCTGTAATTGCACAATTGTGGGTAATTCCGATTCAAATATTCTATTTTAATAACATAAGTTTGTATTCGGTATTTGCCAATATAATGAGCATGCCAATTCTTATGGTTTTAAGTTTTGGAGGTTTTGTAAGTTCATTGTTGGCAGGAATTGCTCCTATTTCGAATTTTGTATGTAAAACTTTTGATTTTATATTAAATCCGCTTTTAACTCTTCTTGTAAATATTTCGGATTTCTGGGGACATTTGCCAAATTCAACATTGCAAACTGCTCACCCTTCAGTGTTTCAAATTCTTTTGTATTACGGAATTTTATTATGTATCACAGGTTTGTTTTATAAAGAATTTAGAGAAAAATATTTGAAGAAAATTTTGATTGCATTGGGTATTTTCTTATCTGTATTGTTGATGACTTTGATTCCAATCAAAAATTCAGACTTAGAGATAACAACTTTTGATGTTGGGAATGCGGATTGTTTCTTGATTAAAACTCCAAAGAATGAATACATTATAATAGACACTGCTAAATCCGGATATAAAGGCGGTAAATCTCAAGCAGAGGTTATTGTTCTAAAATATTTGAAAGACCGTGGAATAAAAGAACTTGAAACATTGATTGTAACACATTTTGATAATGACCATTGCGGTGGAGCAGTTGATTTATTGAAAGGACTAAAGATAAAAACTCTTTATGTGAATGATTTTAAGCATCCTTCTTATTCTGCGAAATCAATTTATAAAGAAGCCAATGCGGTTGGAACAAATATGGTATTGGCGCATAATAATCAAGTTGTCTACAATAAAGATGGTTTAATTCTGACAAATTTATTGGGAAAAAGTACTGATAGTGATAACGAAAATTCTATAATTACTCTTTTGGAATACAAAGATTTTACAATGCTGTTTACCGGCGATGCGGGAGTGAAAGGATTAACTCCAATTCTCAATGAAATTCCAAACAAAATAACTGTCCTAAAAGTTCCTCATCATGGTGCAAACGGTGGATTGGATAAAGCAATCGTGAATCATCTAAAACCTGAATATTCAATAATTTCTGTTGGAGAAAACAAATTTGGACATCCGGCTACGTATACTCTTGAACTCTTGAAAGATTCAAAAATATTAAGAACGGACATTGACAATTCTATTTTGATAAAATTTGGGAAAAATGGACTACGTGTTTTGACTTACGATTTAAAGAAGAAAAAATATGTTGCATTTTGATAATTGTTTGAGATTGCAATAAAATGCAGTTGCTTGTCATGTGTAGTAATGACAGAACTATTTTTGCTCATTCTCTTCTTTTTTAGGTTTTAGATTATCAGGTACAGCATCTTCTCCGGTTGGAGTGTCTGTTGGCAAAGCTGTGTCTTCAACCGGTTCAATGTCATCTGGGATTTCAAGTTCAAGGTCTTCAACCCCTTGCATCCAGCCATCGTAAGCATCGATTTCTTCGTCGTACATGTCCATAGTGTTTGTATTTAAATCTTGAGTTTCTTTTCTCATCTCGATTTCAGTACCAACTTCTCCCGCCCATTTGAATTGTTCAGCGGTTCCAATTCCTGACATAACGCCTGCGCTGGCACCCATAGCTGCGAAGCCCCATGCCCAAGCTGTAAATAAACCCCCGGCTGCGGCAAATCTGCCGGCATCGACTCCTGCTTTGACTCCACTTGCAGCATTAAGACCTTGCGATGCTCCTTCAATATAGCACATCGTTTGAGTTGTACTGTCAAAACTTTCTGCATAATCGGTTAAGCCTTCAATCTCGCCCATTGTTTCTGCTGCAACATCATAACCGTCTTGGTAGGTATCCATTTCATCATACAACTCTACAACAGCATCAGTCGTATCTTCACTGGTTTCTCCTATAGAAATTCCTATTTCATTCAAATATCCGATTACTTCTTTATACAAATCTTTTTCAGAATCTGTCAAAGGTTCACCTGCATCGACTTTTTCTTGAATAGCCAATAAAGTTTGATAATACATATCATACTCTGTTTTTTGCTCTTCAATATTTTCATTAGCATCTTCATTTACAGCTAATGCTTCATCAGAAAGAGACATTATTTCTTCACCCATAGCAGACATTTCTTCTTGTGTTTCGCCTAATGTTGCTTGAGCTCCTGTCATTTCAGTTTGCAAAGCATCACAAGCTTCTTTTGCATCTTTATTGGGTTTTGATGCCATATATTTAGCAGCAACAGCTAATGCCAAGGGTGCAGTAACTATCCAGCCAATATTTTTTGTTGCTTTTTCTCCGGCTCCTTCACCAGCTTTTTCACTGATTTTTGTAGAGGCTTTCCCCATAACACCGCCTAAAAAGCTACCACCTATGCTTTTTGCAGCAAAATTAGCAGCTCCAGATGCAACAGTTGTTCCAAGTGCACCTGCAACTGAAAGAGTTGCATCTACAACACCATTTGCAATTTGTCCACCGGTTTTACCATCGTGACCGGTTGTTTCTTTAGCAGTGGCTTTACCGTTTTCTTTGTAATTTGCATAATCACTATCATCAAATTCATACTCATTTTCATCACTACTTACGGAGGCTTGCCAAGACGAAAGTCTATCAGACCAAGTTTGAGTAATTTCGCCCATTTCTCTGGCAGAAATTCCCATTGAATTGCCATAACAATGGTAGTTAAGGTAAGCTTTTCTGCAAGCTGCTTCTGAATTGATGTTAATTGACATATTTCCTCCAAGAGTTCTTCTTTATTCTTGATTTAATTGGCTACCCGTATGCCTTTTGGTCATTTGCGCAAGGGATAAATAATTCAGTTGGAATTAGTGCTACGCACGTAGATCGACTGTCGGCTTCTTGGTCAGGATTACCAGTTCATGTGATTTCGCTACCGGTCAGCCTTTTGGTCGCTTACGCAACATAATAGTAATTATGTTGCACAACTACGTTAGTAGTTTTTTGTGTGCATATTGTGTTTGAGCGACTATTTTAGTTACAAAAACTCAATATTTGCTTTTTGTGTTTTATCAGTACTATGTATATCGGCATATTTCTAAAAAACTTTAGGATTTTAAAGAATTTTGTTACAATTCTTAATAGGTTTTTCTGTCATTCTCAAGCCGAAGGCTTGGGAATCCAGCTTTTTCCAGAAAAAAACGTAAAAATTTTCCACTTTCAATTTTCAATTTTCAATTTCTTCCCCCGAGCACTGTTTGAGGGCGTTAGCCCGAGTTTGCGAGGCTAAATAGATTCGGCACAGCCGAAAAAGTAGGTCGGCTTTACTAAGCCGACAACATCTGGAACGGCTGAACGTAGTGAAGACGTAGAAAATCAGCGTTGTTTTTCTTTCTTTGGGTGCGTTTCTTTCTTTTTCCCTCGCAATGAAAAAGAAAGAAATGCACAAATTAAAAAATAAGAAATTGATCAGCAGTTGAAATTCAGCATTTAAAAGAGTTGTTGCACGATTTTGTTACTCAAAATTGTGCAACATAATTACTATTATGTTGCACAATCCAACAGGGTGCAGATAATTCAATCCAAAATTTATTTACCCCTGTTGCACAAAGCTGGGAACGGATGATTCCAACTGAATCATTTACCCCTTGCACAAATGACTAAAAGGCATACGGGTAGCAAATTAAATCAAGAATAAAGAAGAACTCTTGGAGGGAATATGTCAATTAACATCAATTCAGAAGCAGCTTGCAGAACAGCTTACATTAACTACCATTGTTATGGTAATTCAATGGGAATTTCTGCCAGAGAAATGGGCGAAATTACTCAAGCTTGGTCTGATAGACTTTCGTCTTGGCAAGCCTCCGTAAGTAGTGATGAAAATGAGTATGAATTTGATGACAGTGATTATGCAAATTACAAAGAAAACGGTAAGGAAGCTGCTAAAGAGGCTACTGGTGGAGCTGAAAACGATACAGGAGAAAAAGTTAAATCTTATGGTTACACAGCAGGAACCCTTGCAACAGGAACAGGAATGGGATTATTTGCTGTAGCCACGGCTTTAGCTAAAAAAGCTGGAGGCAAAGGGTGCACAATCAAACCTTTAGCTTGGGCTATTGCTGGAGCAGAACTTGCATTGGCTCTTTCTTATTGGGCAATAAAGCCAAATAAAGAAGGCAAAGAAGCTTGTGATGATTTGCAAACTGAAATGACAGGAGCACAAGAAACGTTAGGTGAAACACAAGAAGAAATGTCTGCTATGGGTGAAGAAATAATGTTTCTTTCTGATGAAGCATTAGCTGTAAATGAAGATGCTAATGAAAATATTGAAGAGCAAAAATCTGAATATGATATGTATTACGAATCTTTAACAGCTTTAAAAGAAAAAATCGATTCCGGAGAACCGTTGACTGATTCCGAAAAAGAGCTGTATAAAGAAGTCATAAAATGTTTAGGAGAAATTGGGGTTAACATTGAAAAACTTGGCGAGGATACAACCGACGAAGTCGCAGAATTGTATGACGAAATGGGTTCTTATCAAGATGGCTATGATGAAGTTGCAAAAACTATGGGCGAGATTGAAGGCTTAACTGATTATGCGTCTGAAATAGATAGTTCTACTCAAACTCAAGCTTATATTCTTGGCGCTGCACTAGCAGCTAATGCGGCTGCATCAGGAACTGTTGCGGGATTTTTATTTGCTGACATGAATATCTTTACAAAAGCTGTAAGTGCTGTTTTTGGAGGAATAGCAGCCGGAGCTGCTGTATCTAACGCTTTTGCAGCAAAAGAACAATTCGAATGGGCAGGACAAATTGGCACCGAAATCGACATGAGAAAAAAAACACAAAGTTTGAACTCTGAAACAATGGAAAAATCCGACGAAGAAATCGATGCTTACGATGGCTGGATGCAAGGTGTTGAAGACCTTGAACTTAAAATCCCAGATGACATTGAACCGGTTGAAGATACAGCTTTGCCAACAGAAACTCCAACCGGAGAAGATGCTGTACCTGATAATCTAAAACCTAAAAAAGAAAAGAATGAAGGGGAAAAATAGTTTTGCAGTTACGATATTGGCAATTTTGTAGAAACATTCTAAGTTCTTAAATTTAATTATGGACGTTTTTGTGTTCTCTTTTTGATTGCTTCTTGAGCTCACTTTTCTTGTTTTCATTAAGAAATGTAACAATATTATACAAAACATTAAAGAAATGCGGAAAAATGCCG
>CAZHEI010000013.1:0-30850 GCA_964531425.1 uncultured Vampirovibrio sp.
AATCGTAGCAGAATCTAGGATTGTTAGTTAATTTAATCATAGCTTCTACTGTTTGATCGTTCAAACCTAAGTTAAGAATAGTTTCCATCATACCAGGCATAGAAACTCTAGCTCCTGAACGTACAGAAACTAAAAGTGGGTTTTCAGCATCGCCAAATTTCTGTCCTTTTTGAGCTTCAACGTCTTTTAAAGCTTCTCTAACTTCATCCATCAAACCTTCTGGCATTTTATTACCTGCATTGATGTAATCCATACAAGTTTCAGTTGTGATAGTCAATCCCGGAGGAACAGGCAAACCTAAGTTTGTCATTTCTGCAAGGTTAGCACCTTTTCCGCCAAGGAGGTTTCTCATATTGGCATTACCTTCACGGAATAGCCATACACGTTTTTCAGCCATAATTTCTCCTTTTCTCTCATACTATACGTAAGAATATATAATTCCTTTTAAGAAAATTTTAGCATGAATAAAATAGCAAGTATATAGATGTTTTGTTAACGATTGTAACAAATAAAAAAAAGACGTACTAGCAGTACGTCGATTGTTCATAAAGCATACCAATTAAATAAAAAAACAAAAGGAACCGGAATCCTTCCAATCCCCTTTGCCCTTATAGTATCCCTAAACCTTGTAAGAAATAGTAGCCCCTTCCGGTGCCGGATTTTCTCGTACGTAGCCATTTTCATCAGAGTTTAATTCATCCAGAATTTCTTGTGCTTTTGCTAATGAAACACCGTATTCATCTGCAATATCTTGCACACTCATTGTAGAAGCCATTCCATCACGACTTAATTCATCAACAATTTCATCAGTTGACATGTTTTCTTTTGATGATTCATCAGTCGTTTCATCTTTTGTGTTTTCAGTTTGATTACTTAACGATGTTTGTGTCAAATATCCTGTTGAATTCATTGACATTGAAGAACTAATACTTTCAGCCATTTTAAACCTTTCTTACTTAAACTTAATAACAAATGTAAAGTGTAGAACTTTCTACATGCATTGTAGAAGATTCTTCACAATTTGTCAAGACCTTCTTGTTATTTTTTTTAATTTTTAGTACTATTAGATGAGATAGGGATATTTTACATGGATAAACATGAAGAGAAGCATAGGAATAGTCTTCCGTTTCAAATAGAGTATACGTCTAAATTTAATAATACTTTTAGACGGAATTTTCACGAAAAATTCATGAATAAGGAAACTTCTCCTGATGAATTTGCAATCTTAGGCTTTTTAATAAATGAACCTGATATTTCTCAGAATAAAATTGGGAAAATCATTTTCAAGGGAAAAGCCCATGTTGGCAAGATGTTGCATGAAATGGAGCAAAAAGGCTTAATTATCAGAGAGCCACAATCAAATAATTCTTTTATGAATAAAGTTACATCCAAAGGAGAACAAGTTTTCAAGGATGGAATTGATAAAATTGAAAAAAATATTATTGCGAAATTCAAAGAAGAATTTTCTCCAGAAGAGCATAAACTATTTATATCACTCCTTGAGCGATATAGGAATGTTATGCAATCAATAGTTGATGTAAAATTAAAATAATCCAACAATTATTAACAAACAACACTCTACAGAGGTTAATTTTCTTCTGTAATATCAAGTGGTTCCGGCATTGATTCTTTGAACACTTGCAATTTTGTAATTCTTGCACCGTCTACTTCTATTACGGTAAAAGTTAAACCATTATAAGAAACCATATCCCCAACATTTGCAATATGACCAAGTAGTTTAACAACCAAGCCTGCAATTGTTTCAACATCATCTTCTTCGAATTGAGCTTCATTTAAATCAAAAAATTCGACCAATTCATCTATTCGCATCATAGCATTTGCAATATACGTATTTTCTGAAATTTCTTTGATATCAGATTCTTCTTCTTCATCAAATTCGTCTTGCACTTCACCTATAATTTCTTCCAAGACATCTTCTAACGTAATTAAGCCTGCAGTTCCCCCAAATTCATCAACAACAACTGCCATTTGACCATGAGTATTTTTAAATTCGATAATCAAATTATCAAGAGTCATTGTTTCAGGAACTAACATAATCGGACGTAAAAGTTTTTCTATCGAAAACTCATCTTTTCTCATAGACATAGAAAATAAATCTTTTACATGAATAAAACCTAAAATTTTATCGATGTTTTCATCCTCATATACAGGATATCTTGTATATTGATTTTCAAGGGCAAACGCAGTTAACTCTTCATAAGTTATATCATTTGGAACACAAACCATATCGGTTCTTGGATTCATAACCTGTTTTGCCATTAAATCAGAGAACTTAAACATATTATGTAACATTTCAGCTTCTGTTTCATTCAAAACACCTTCATTGTAGCTGGCATCAACAAGCATATCTAATTCTTCTGTTGAATGAACAAGCGAGTCTGTATCTTTTGAATCATGAAAAACACAGAGTAATTTATCACTACTTTTCATCAAAGCCCAAACAAAAGGTTTAAATAAAGTTATAAATAAATCCATTGGAGATGAAACCCACAACGCTATCTTATCAGGATGATTTAAAGCCAAACATTTTGGTAATTGTTCTCCCAATAAAACATGGAAATATGTAACTAAAATAAATGAAATTGGAACGGCTATTACGTGAGAAGTTACATTACCGTTCAAAAATGGGAAATATTTTATAACCGGCTCTATCAATTGAACAATTGTAGCCTCTGCTACCCAACCTAATGCAATACTGGCAATTGTTACACCTAATTGTGCTGCTGCAAGCATTTTATTAGTATCATTTACAAGCTTTAACGCTCTCTTTGCATTTGAATTACCCTCATTACAAAGTTGCTCAAGCCTAGTCTTTCTAACTTTTACAAGAGAAAATTCTGCTGCTACAAAAAAACCGTTTACAAATAGCAAGAATGCTATAACAAAAATATTAACTAATATATCAAGCGGGTTCATAACCTTCTTTTCTACCTTATAATTACATCGTTCATTTTACAATACATGAGAATATTTTGCAAGAATTGCTCAATTGTAATATAATTTAAGACATGAAAACAGGAGCTTTTATTATCCCTACAGGCATTGGTGCAACTATTGGCGGATTTGCAGGAGATGCCAGCAAATGGGTAAGAAAATTATCTAAAAAATGTAAACTTATAGTTAATCCGAATGTGGTTAATGCCGCATGTTTTTCAGGAATAACAGACAATATGTTGTATGTCGAAGGTTATACTTTAGACGAGTTTTTCAAGGGTAATTGTTGTCTTCAAGAATCTGACAAAAATAGAATTGGAGTTGTTTTTGATAAAACTATTTCTCAAGAGATTTTAAATATTCATATAAATACAATTAATGCGGTTAAAACCGTATATGATATTGATGTTGCTGATTTCGAAATAACTGATGAAGAAGTTGGAGTAGAGTTTTTTATTGATAAATCCTGTATTTCAACAGGAAATGTAAAAAATCTTGAAACAATAAAAAGAGCCGCTACAAAACTTCTACAAAAAGGATGTAATACAGTTGCAATTGTGTGCCATTTTCCGGAAGAGCAAGGTGAAGATTATGCAAATGGAGTTGGAGTAGACCCTGTTGGTGGAGTAGAAGCAATAATATCTCATTATATATCACGAGAACTAAAAGTACCTTGCGCTCATGCACCGGCTTTTAATGAAATTGATATTTCAACTAAAATAGTTGATTCTAGATGTTCCGCAGAATATATTACTCCAACATTTTTACCTTGTGTGTTAATAGGTTTAAATCAAGCACCGATAATTACAACAAAAGGTTTATCAATAAAAGATCTTGATTTTATTGTAGTTCCTTATAATTCACTAGGAGGAATTCCTGTATTGGAAGCACAAAAACACGGAATAAAAATTTACGCAATTAAAGAAAATAATACAGTTTTAAATGTAACAAACGAGAATTTTCAAATAAAATGTGATATAATAGGTACATATAAAGAATTACTGGAGCTTATTTGATGAAAAAATTTAAAACAGGTTTTTCTCTTGCAGAAGTACTTATCGCATTAGCTATTGTTTCTGTAATAGCAACAATGGGGTTTTCTATAGCTAAAAGAGGAATCGAACGATCCTATGATATGTATATTTATACAGGATACAAAAGTTTAGTTGATGCGATTGCTTATGTAAATACAAAAGGAATTAATGCTAATGAAAATCAATCGGAGTTTTTCTCAGAATTAACAAAAGTTCTTGATGCAAAATATTCAGTAAATTCCGGTGCTAAAATTCTAAAAAACAAAAATGGCGTAGAATACCAGTTCAGAGGTGGTAGCTCTAGCGGTCATTATAGATCTTTCGATATACATTTTATAGTTCCAACTTCTGCATTCAATGAAAGTGGAACTACACAAAACAGGATTTCATTTTTGCTGAAGTATTATTATACTCCGGATAATTTAAATATTGTATTACCTCAAATCGGACAGGTTTATTATCCGACAGGTGATGTTAGCTTTGGGATAGCTCACAGTATTTCAAAAGACATATCAACAAGAAAGGATTTATTGCCTGCCTATATTGATGATGGTGTAGTTGGTCGATCTATCGGAGGCTCATTTAATCCTAAGACATACTATTCATTAAAAGAAGCTTATTGTAAGAGTACTCTACAGTTCACAAAAGAAGATGGAAGCAAAGAAAAACTCCCTGCCGGTGCTTTTCCGTGGAATTGTTCTGACGTTTCTAACACAAATTCTATAGAAGGAACTCTTCAACTTGAAAATCCAAGAAAACTAAGTGCGTTTTAATAAATGCTTTAATAAAAAAACAGAGGGCGGATGCAATGCATCCGCCCTCTGTTTTAATCAATTCTTACTTCAATTTTGCTGTATTATTTTCAACAAGGAATTGAGTAACTTTTTCATTTAAAGCTTGTTGAGACAAAGCATTAAATACTCCAGGGGTTTGAGACAATTGTTTAACCATAGTCGGAGTATCAATTTGGTACATTCTGCTTAATTCCGCAAGTTTTTCTGTAAAATCAGCTTGTGAAACAGAGATATTTTCTTCTTTTGCAATTTTATCAATTACAAGAGAATTTTTAACTCTAATTGCTGCATCTTCTTTTAAACTGCCCATTATTGAATCATAACCTTGAGCTTCTACTGCTTGTTCCCAAGTAAAACCTTGCATTTGAAGTTTTTGTTTGTATTCTTCAACCAATTGATCAGCTTCTCTGTCTATCATTGATTGCTGAATTTCAACTTTTGCATCTCCAACAATCTTTTCAAAAATAGCTTTTTCTGAATTAGTTCTATCAATATCTGCTTTTTGCGTATCAAGATATTTTTGAATATCAGCTTTCAAATCGTCAACAGTTTTGAAAGGACCTACTTTTTGCGCAAATTCATCATTAAGTTCAGGAAGAACCTTTGTTTTAATTTCATTTATTTTGCACTTAAATACAGCAGGTTGTCCTGCTAATTTCTTTTCGTGGTATTCGGCTGGGAATGTTACGTTAATTTCGAACTCTTCACCAAGAGGTCTATCAACTAACTGTTCTGCAAACCCTGGAATAAAACTAGAATTAGCTAAATCTAAAGTATAGTTCTTAGCATCTCCGTGTTCAATTTTTTCTCCGTTTGAAAAACCTTCAAAATCAAATACAACAGTATCTTTTTCAATAGTTTTCCTATCTGTTACAACAACAGTAGTTGCAGATTGTTCTAGTAAATTATCTAAAGATTTTTGGAATGCATCTTCAGGAGTTTTATATTCATCAACTTCTACCGTAACTCCTTTGTACTCACCAAGTATAACTTCAGGTTTTAATTCAAGCTTAGCTACAATCTTCATATCTTCGCCAATTTTGTAATCATAAGATTCAACGTAAGGTTGAGCAACTACGTCGAAATCATTTTCTCTAATAACTTCTGAGAAAATTTTTGGAAGCGCATTTTCTAAAGCTTCATGTTTAATTCTTTCTTCTCCAATATGTTGTTCTACAACATTTCTAGGAGCTTTTCCTTTTCTAAACCCTGGAATGTTAACGTATTGAGCTAATCTTTTAGCTGCGTTGTTATAAAAATCAACTGCTTCTTTCGCAGGGATTTGAATATCAACTTTAACAACATTTTCCGGTAATTTTTCAATTTTTGTTTCCATTATTAATTCCCCTTTTCTACATACCTAAAAAGGTACTATAAACAGGGTTAATAATCAACAGGTAAGTAATATTTGAAGTTAAATTTTAAGAATTGTCAACACATCTGCATCATTAACAGCTTTTAGTGCAGGATTTAACTGAATAGCTTTTCTGTAATCATCTACAAAACCTTCATCACGCAAATCTCGTTTGATTGCTGCTCTATAGTAATAAGCTTCAGCATATTCAGGGTTATGTTGAATTGCCATGTTAAAGTCTTTAAGTGCACTTTCCCTGTTTTGTAAAATGTATTTTTGTAATGCTCTTATGAAATAACATTCTGCAAGCTTAGGATTTGTAACAGGTTTTGTTGTAATTTCAGGCTCTTTTGTTGTTGTTACTGGCTTTGAAAGTTCAGTCACAATATTAGCTTTTGTAGGAGTTGCTGTTTTTGGTGCAACTTTAACAACACTTGTTTTTACCGCTGCTATTTTTACATTATCACTATTTTCAGCAGGTTGTTTGTATGCAATTTTTTGAATATGCTCAGGAGTAACTTTTGGTTCTCTAAGCACAGGTTTTTGTTCTTCCGGCTGTTTCTGAACCTTTGCGATTTGACTTTGCACTTCAATTTGCTTAACAAGAACAGGACTTTCTTCTGCAATTGCAATTGCAGTTTTGAAATCCTCTTCAGCGCCTTCACTATCGTAATAACGTTTTTTCAATCGTCCACGGTTCGCAAATGCTGTTATATCTTCCGGATTGAGTTTTATCGCAATCGAAAAGTCACTCAAAGCTCCAATATTGAAATTAAGTTTTCTTTTTACTACACCTCTGTTATTAAAAGAAGCTGAATCAGTCGGATTAAGTTTTATCGCTGTATTAAAATCTTCAAGAGCTTCTTCATTCTTTTCAGTTCTAGTTTTTAAATTACCTCTGTTATAATAAGCATCTGCATAATTTGGATCAATTTTTATGGCTGTATTATATGCGGTCAAAGAATCAGAAGTTCTTCCTAATTCTGCAAGAGCTACACCTCTATTGTTGTATGCAAATGCATAATCAGGTTTAATTCTAAGTGCCATATCATAATCTTTCAGAGCTTCTTCTCTTTTATGAGAAATATGTTTTAAGTAACCTCTATTCAAATAAAATTCTTCATTTTTAGGATTAAGTTGTATTAGAGTATCATAATCTGCGATTGCAGACTCAATGTTATCTGCAAGAAAGTACAAGTACGCTCTGTTTATGTAAGCATCTTCCAAATTTGGATTGGCTTGAATTTTTTGAGTATATGATGCAATACCTTTTTGTACAGAATTCAAGTCAACAGTTTTGTTTGAAGATATTTCAAACGCAAAAGATGGTGCGGTAAATAGTATAATTACAAGCATTATAAGAATTTTTTTCATTGTATAAACCCTAATCAATTGTGATATGTCAGAATTTAATCTTAACACAAAAGAAAATTTTTGGAAGTAGATGAAACGATAATTCTAAAAAAATATATTAAGTTATGTAACAATAATTTCTTTGTTTGAAATTGAAGAAAAATTTTATACTTTATATAAGTGTAAGATGACAAAATGGGAGCTTTAAATATGTCCACAAATATTAACGCTAATGTACTAAAAAACTTTATTGTAAAAACAATTGGTGCAAATCATTTAACAGAAAAAACTGCAGCAAAACACGGTATTGATGCAAATAAATTTGAAGAAGCTAATATTGACGAAAATCAATATCTTGAACTTGATGAAATCATTCAAGATTCCGATTTATACGAACAATTCGCAACTCTTTATGTCGAAGAACAAGACAAAAAGACAGCGGCTAAGGACGAAGAACAAGAAAAGGAAGAACAGAGAGCCGTCAAAGACAAAAATGGCGCAGGCGTTTAATTCACGTTTAGCTAAAGGAAGTTTCAAAAAAAAGAATATTAAGAGAGAGAAAAAACATTTCAAGCGGAACCTAAGTTCCGCTTTTTAATTGCTAAAATTAGCGCAATAAACGTATTTAAGACACCAAAAGTCAACTTAATATATCTTAACATTCTTGAAAAAGAACTCAAACACATGTAAAAATATGTTATAATATTGGTAGGAGATGAGCTTGTATAGTTCCTAGCCAAATGCGAAAGCAGAAAGGCATTCTATATAAACATGACAAATAATCTACAACTGCAAAATGACCTTGAACGACTTTTATCAATTATGCCCCAAAAAGTTGTTGAACATCTTTCTGTCGGAAATTTGGATGACGTTATTGAGATTGTTTTGGATATCGGAAGGGCTCCTGAAATTCGACATTCCGGAGGAAAAATTGACAAGCTTGGCACTGAAGGAGTAACCGATGAAGATATTACTTTTGTAACATCTCATTTACAAGAATTTACGCATGATAATCGCTCCGGAATTCCGGGAACTTTACACCGCATCAGTGCAATTAGGAATAGACAAGGAAAGGTTGTTGGTCTGACTTGCCGTATTGGTCGTGTTGTAACAGGAACAATTGCTTGTATAAAAGATATTTGTACTCAAGGTAAAAGTATTTTATTCCTTGGACGCCCTGGGGTTGGTAAAACAACCAAATTAAGAGAGATTTCACGACTTGTAGCTGATGAATTGGGTAAACGAGTCGTAATAGTAGATACATCCAACGAAATTGCCGGAGATGGAGATACCCCGCATCCTGCAATAGGTTCCGCAAGAAGAATGCAAGTTCCACAACCGGAATTTCAAAAAGATATCATGATTGAGGCTGTTGAGAATCACACACCGGAAGTTATCGTAGTTGATGAAATCGGAACTGAAGCAGAAGCTCAAGCTGCAAGAACAATTGCTGAGCGTGGTGTAATGTTAATTGCAACAGCTCATGGTAACAGTTTAGAAAGTTTAATAAAAAACCCTACTCTTTCCGACCTTGTTGGTGGAATTCAGTCAGTAACCCTTGGTGATGATGAAGCAAAAAGAAGAGCTTCTCAAAAAACGGTTTTGGAACGAGAAAAACAACCTACTTTTGATATAGTAATTGAAATTATCGACAGAAACACGCTTGCTGTTTACAAAAACACCTCTGAAGCAGTTGATTATATTCTTAGAGGATGGCCAATAAGACCGGAATTAAGAAAAGTTGATAAACAATACACTGAATCCGTCAAAACAGAACCCGTACAAGTTACACCGGTTGAATCTAAAAAAACTGAGCAACCGGAAGAAAACAAAATGAATTTTTCTTTCTCAAGACAAAAATATTGTGAACAGAACAAACCGTTTAGAAAGCTTTATTTGTATGCTGTTTCAAGAACAATTGTTGAAAAAACTATTGAACGATTAAATTTTAATGTTGAAATCACACGAAATGTTGATGAAGCAGATATTGTCCTTGCTCACAAAAATTTTGCAAAAGGTGGTGCCAAAGTTCTTAATACGGCAAAAGAATATCGAACACAAATATTTTATGTAAAAACCAATTCAATGGCCCAAATTCAAAAGGTATTGAAGGATGCTCTTGATATAAGACCTTACGATAATCCGAAAGATACAGGTTACTGCGATGAATCAGAACAAGCATTGGATGAAGCTAAGAATGCAGTAAAACAAATTTTAGACGGAGCACCTTGCGTTGAGTTAGCACCTCAAAATACTCAGATTAGAAAGCTACAACACGAGCTGGTTGAACAGTATGGGTTGCAAAGCACTTCCATTGGAGAAGGCGACGACAGACATCTTAGAATTTCAAAGTAAAAGATTATTCTTAATGTTATATTTATGGTACATCCTTATCGGCAATTGTTAAAAATTTTATGCTGTTAAAAGATGTAACTATGAAAAAATTAGTTGTTAGTCTGATATTATTTCTTAGTTCAATTCCTGTTTCAGCATTTGACAGAGAAGAGCTTTCAATTATTTCTTTATACGAAAAAATAAATCCGGCAATAGTTTGCGTTGATTCACATGTTTCGGATGGGATTTCTTGTGGAACTGGTTGTATTATTGACAAACGTGGAATTATATTAACAAGTGCGCATGTCATAGATGTAGGGAAAAATGTTGTTGTTACAATGTTTAATGGACAAGATTATAATGCTAAAGTAATAAAGCGTTTAGGCGAAAATAAAGATATTGCACTTTTAAAAATAGATGTTCCAACAGAACTAAAAACTGTTAAATTCGGAAATTCAGAAAAAATTAAAGTTGGACAAAAAGTCCTCGCTATTGGAAATCCGTTTGGGTTCAACGGGACTTTAACTCAAGGTATTATTTCAAGAATTGATTATACAAAAAATCGGATTCAAACAGATGCTGCAATAAATCCGGGGTCGTCAGGAGGACCTCTTTTAAATCGTGATGGTGAAATTATAGGGATAAATCAAGCTATTTATAATCCAGATAATAATATTTCAAATATTGGGATTGGATTTGCGATTCCAATCAATCTTGTAAAAGAATACTTGAAAGAAAACAATTCAATATAGACTTTTAGATAAATAATATTATAATGGAATTATGCTGAAAAGATTATTTACACTATTTTTATTATTTATCATGACATCATGTATTGCTTCAGAACCTGTTTTGAAGGATTATGATGAATATCAAATTCCTTCCGGATATCATATTCCAATAATGTCTTTACAAGAATTTTCTACCGCATATACGGAAGAAGATGAAATTTTAAATTTTATTACAACAAATGATATTTATCTTTTTGATAAAAATGTTATTCCACAAGGTACAAAACTCAAAGGATTTATTGAGAAAAAGAATGAACCTATACGTGGTACAAATGCTTCAATGAAAGTTTTTATTAATAAAATGTACTTATCTGATGGATTTGAAATTCCTATAAAAGCGTATATTTCAACTTCAAACAACAATCTTATTGGAGGAGAGTTAACTCAACCCGAAACCTATGACAGAATGCCACATTATCAACGTTGGTCAATGTTTCGAGCTTATGGAGTTTTACAGTGTGTCCCTGGTGCACAAAGAAGAATGGGAGAACATGTTACAATAACATCAGGCGCAAATATGGTAATGGTTCTTGTTGCGCCAATCAACATGACACATACTGTAATTAATTGACAAATTTCTCTGAAATTATAAAATATTATATGGGGAGGGTACCGTTATGAGAAAAAATGTTTTGGCTACAATTTTAATTTGTAATATATGTTCAATGAATTTTGCGTTTGCTGCTACTAATTATTCATATCAACAAACACAAGTTCCCCAAACATATAATAATCAATATTATCAACAGCCTTTGCAACCTACTTATGCAAAAAATAACACTTTGCAAGGAAATGTCGTAATGGTTCCCGCCGGTTCTACCGTAAATGCAGTTTTAACAACACCTTTGTCTTCTGAATATACAACAGCAGGACAAACTGTAAGCTTAGCTTTGAATAATGATTTTTATTACAATGGAGCTATAATTGCTCCTGCCGGAAGTACGATTTACGGTACCGTAATAGAATCTTCAAAAGCTAAAAGAGGAAGCATAAACGGTAAATTATGCGTAAGATTTACTCAAATTTACACTCCTTATGGAACTCAAATTCCGATTTCTGCTGTTATTAAGACAGATGATTCATCAGGGGTATTGGTTGGTGGTACCAAAGTGGATGTAACTAAAGAATACGCTAAAGATGTAGCAGTTGGTTCTGCAACCGGAGCTCTTTCAGGATTAGTTTTTGGTGCACTTGCCGGCGGTGAAGTCGGTAGAGGGGCTGCGTTAGGAACTGCTGTTGGAGCAGGAGGCGGGTTAGTAAAATCCGTTTGGAACAAAGGAAATGATGTTGAAATTCCAGCAAATGCGTCTATCGATATTATGCTTACTCAGCCAATAACGGTTAGTACGTCTTCATACAGATATGAAAATTAGCAAAAAGGATATGTTCAATAGGATAATTCACAAAACATTGTAAAATATTATTCTATATTTGTAGTATTAGAGAGAAAAGATAGTGTCATTAATTAGCAAAAAAAGTTTTATACTAGACGAAGAGGAAGATAAGGACTTAAAACCTTATACATTACCGGAACTTGTAACAACAAAACCTGAGTCTATTCCTTTCTGGAAAAAGTCAGTTTCCGGATCTGTATTTTTGCATGTTGCAGTACCTGCGTTAATCTGGTTTATTTCAATAGTTTTGTTGTTAATGGGGATTAACTTGAGCTTATTTAACAAAGTTAAACCTCAACCTAAGCGTGATATTGAGTTTGTGTTAGTAGATAAACCCGGAAAACCAAGAGATCCTAATACAAAAAATAGGGCAGATATTAATTCAAGAAGCGGTGGAGTAAATGACCCTAAAAGAAAAGTTTCAATGCCATCGCCTGCTCCTAAAAAGCAACAAAAGCCATCTGCTGTAGCAAGCAGTGCTAATAAGATTATAAAAAAACAGCAACAACAAGTAAAACAACAAAGTGTTGCTAAAAAACCGCAAGCGCAACAACCGAAACCGGTTACAAAACCTGTTCAACAACCGAGTGCTGTTAATAGACCATCACCGGCGAAACCGGCACCGCCAACAGCAAGACCTAGTTCAAGACCTGTTTCGGCGCCGTCTCCTGTAGCAAAACCTTCAACTCCGTTCAGTGTACCTGCACCAAAGGGTGCTCCGGTTGGTAAAACTTTATCAACTGGTCCAATTGGAGGCACTTCTGCTCCAACAGGAATTGCAAAATCAGGTGGAGCAGGTGGTCCTGTTACAAGTTCCGGAGCTTATGCTCCAAGACCTTCACTTTCTCCTTCAACAGGAAGTGGTGGTCATGGTCAATTAGCAAGAGGTTCTTCCGTGGGCGGAACTGGCAATATCGGGAATCCTGGTGGCGGAGGTGGCGCTCCTGGGATAGATGCTTTACGTGAGCCTGACTTCGGACCATATATGAGAGAACTTCAAAGAAGAATTAAGCTGAATTGGGACCCTCCAAAAGGTAATGAAAGTAAAACAGTTGTACTTTTATTCAAGATAGCACGTGACGGACGATTGATATCTTGCAGAGTTCACAGAAGTTCAGGGTTACCATCAGCAGACCAAGCCGCATTAAAGGCTGTTGAGTTAACAGCACCGTTCAGACCGTTACCAGCAGATTTTAAAGGACAAAGTATTGATATTCAGTTTACTTTTGATTATAGAGTATTCGGAGCATCGAGGTATTAATAACGCGAACCAGCGCGGTTATTCGTTCAAGAGACGCACGAACGAATGATAAAATAAACTGGTAGGATTACGAAATGTGCGTCGACCAAAGGATGAAAAATATGGATTTATTATTACATTCAATTCAGTTAGATTGGCCGGTATTATTACCGATTTTCTTATGTTCATTAGCTACAATTGCAGTTGCTATTGATAGAATTGCATTTTATAGAGCTAATAAAAGAAACGTTATTGAGTTCATTCCAAGATTGCAAAAAGAATTAGCCAAAAATAACCTTATGGGTGCACAAAACCTTGCAGTTCAATGTGGCGGTATTATTGGAGAAGTAACTGAAGAAGCTGTAAGAATTTTTTCTGAACAGAAAAAAGGATTCTCTCGTTCTTTTGATATTGCATCAGCTTTAGCTACAAGAAAATTAGAACACAGATTGACGATTTTAGGTACAATTGGTGGGGTTGCGCCATTCTTAGGTTTGTTTGGTACTGTTGTAAGAATTCTGTACACATTCCAAGACTTGGCATCACAAGGAAACCAATCAGCAGCAGTTGCTATGGGTATTGGTTCTGCATTAATTGCTACTGCATTCGGTTTGGGTGTTGCAATAGTAGCTGTAGTTTGCTACAACTCTTTCCAATCTACTGTTAGAAGATTTGAAGATGACTTCCAGTTGATTAAATTGTTATTCTTGAGTTTTGCAGATTCAGAAGAAGAAGCCGGAGTTCAATCTAAAAACAGTGTAGCGCTCTAATTACACAACCGGTATGAACCCATAACTCGTTCAAAAGGCACTCAGACGAGTATCAATGGCTACCGGTAATCCTTAGACAAAATATGTGCCACCCAAAGGTTATAAAAAATGGGAATCAAATCAGGTAAAAAAGCTTTATTTACAGAAATAAATATCACTCCATTGACTGATATTTTCCTTGTGTTGTTAATTATTATGATGGTAGTTGCGCCAACATTTCAATCAGTAGACAATTCAATATCCATCCCTGAGGTTAATAGCGGGAATTCTATTGAACAAGGCAAAATTGTAGTTTCAGTTACAAAAGATGGAACTATTTATGTCGATTCTAAACGTTCTTCTTTGGATTTTTTAGTAGGAGATTTGAATAATGCTAAAGGATCGACTGAAAATCCGGAAGTAGTTGTAAAAGCAGATGAAAGGGTAAAAAGTTCCGTAATTATGTCAATTATGGATGCAGCTCAAGACGCTCATTACAAAAAGCTTATTGTTGCAGGAGAGCCTTTAAATAAAAAGGATCAAAAGAAATTGGAAGAAGCTCAACCTTCTGAAACAGCAAATTACACTTCAAACAACGTAATTGACGGAGCTTCTATGCCGATTCCGCAAGACAATCAGTATGAGAATTGGAGTAACTAATGAGAGATAGTTTTAATGAAATAAATATTACACCGCTAACAGATATCTTTTTAGTACTGTTAATCATAATGATGGTTATCGCTCCGATGCTTGACCAACAAGGATTGAATCTTGCTGTTCCTGAGGTTGTTGATTCTCAACAAATTAAATCTGATTCTAAAATAATGAATGTAACAGTCACTTCTGATAATAAATTTTATGGAGAAGGTCAAGAAATTGCTTCTGCTGATTTGGAAAAATTCTTTACAGAACATTCAAAACAGTACCCTGATGGATTATTAATTCAAGCAGATGATGATTCTGAACACGGAGCAATTGTTCGAGTTATGGACAGCGCAAGAAATGTTGGAATAACAAGTATTTCTTTGTCACGGAGTTAAGAGCTTGCACATATATTTTGATTATTTATAATCAAATATATGTCAATTATCCAAAAATCACAAAAAGCACTTGAATACGATAAAATTCTGTCTGAATTAGCTAAATTGGCTAAAACAGAACAGTCACAATTGTTGTGCAAAAATTTAACACCTTTTGTCAGACATGATGATATAGAACGAGAACTTAAATATACTCGTGAGGCTAAAATTGTTTTGGATTTAGCAAGAGATATTCCGATTGATAAAATCCAAAATTTTTCAAAATTAAGAGAAAAAAATGAGTATTTTGTAGAAGAAGAACTTGTTGATATTGCAAAATCAATTAGAACTTTTAGACTTGTAAGAAATTTTTTAAAAGAGAATTTGCCAAACGACGCAACGCTTAATTTAATTGGCGAAAATATTTATACGAATAAAGAGCTTGAAGATAAAATTTTTGATACATTTGACGACAATTTTATTGTTAAAGCAGATGCAAATCCTGAATTAAAAGGTTTGTATTCATCTTTGAAAGATACTGAAACTGCATTGAAAGAAAAAGTTCGTGAATTAATGAATTCATCAGAATTTCAATCTCATCTGCAAGAAAATATTTATACAATGAGAGATGATAGGATTGTTTTTCAAGTAAAAGCATCTTCAAAAAGTAAAGTTTCTGGTATTGTACATGATGTTTCTGCAACAAATAGAACTTTTTACATTGAACCTTCTCAAATTGTTCCAATCAATAACAAAATTAGAGAAGTTAAGTCAAAAATTTATGCTGAAATTATAAGAATTTTAACAGTTTTGAGCAATGAAATAAGAAAAAATATAGAAAATTTTATTAGCGCTGAAAAACTTGTCGCTGAAATCGATTTTCATTTTGCAAAAGCTCGTTATGCTGTAAAAACGCAATCTGTAGAACCAAATGTTTTAACCGACAAAAAAGTTAAAATTGATTTGATGCGTCATCCGTTATTAATTGGTCATTGTGATAAAATTGTCGAAAATGATTTTTTAATAGGAGATGAGTACAAATCTATTATCATAACAGGTTCAAATACCGGTGGTAAAACCGTTGCCCTCAAAACAGTCGGCTTATTTATTTTAATGGCTAAATCAGGAATGTTCTTGCCATGCGCAGAAGCTCATATTTATCCCTTTGAAAAAGTACTTGCTGATATAGGAGATGAACAAAGTATTTTACAAAGCTTGTCTACATTTTCTTCGCACATGAAAAATATAATTTCAATATTGAATCAAGCAAATTCAGAATCTTTTATATTGATTGATGAACTTTGCGCCGGAACAGACCCTCAAGAAGGAGCAATTTTAGCGGAAGTTATTCTAAAAGATTTTGCGAGAAAAAATGCGACATCGGTTATTACAACACATTACGGCGAACTTAAAACATTAGAATTTTCCGATTCTTATTTTAAAAATGCCTCTGTTGAATTTGACACAGAATCTCTAAAACCTACTTACAAGTTAATAATTGGTATTCCGGGGTTGAGCAATGCCGTTTCAATTTCAGCAAACTTAGGTTTGCCTGAAAACTTAGTTTGGGGAGCTAAAGAATTACTGATAACACAACGTGATCCTTCAGCTTTGGCTGTTGAAAAATTACAAGATACACAACAAAAACTTGATGTAAATCTAAAAGAAGCTGAAACTCTAAACGCTGAAGCAGAAGAACTTAAACAACACTACGAAAAAGAATTATCTCAGCATAAAAAAGATAAAAAACGAACTCTTAAAGGGATTAAAGACCGTTTTGAATCTCAACTTGAAGGTGCGAAAGACGAAATAAAAGAAATTTTAAATGAATTACGTCAGGAAAAATCAGAAAAAATAGCTCGACGTTCTTATGCAAGACTCGCAAAATTAGAACAAGGCTTTAGGGAAGATTTGCACTCTTTAGAGGAAAAAGAAACCTACCAAGAATTGGATTGGTCAAATGTAAAAATTAATGATAAAGTTATGTTGAAAGATTTAAATCAAGAAGTTACCGTACTTTCTTTACCTGATAAAAGCGGGAATTTATTCATTCAAATGGGAATGATAAAAACAAAAGTTAAATCGGACAGATTAGCTGTTTTCAATAAAGAAATGGCAAAAAAGACAGTTCTTCCAAATTATCAAAAAGAATCATTTACGCTTAAAAAATATGATATTTCAAACACCCTTGATTTGCGTGGAGAACGGGTAGAAGAAGCTTTAGATGAACTGGAAATTTATCTTGATAAAGCGAGCTTGGCGAATCTATCTCCTGTTTATATTATTCATGGACACGGTACAGGAGCTTTGAAATCCGCAGTCAGAGATTTTGTATCAACATCACCTTATGTAGCAAAATTCCGAGCCGGCGAAGATACTGAAGGTGGAGATGGTGTTTGTGTTATTGATATCAAATAAGGTTCTTTGATTTTTGCGCAATTAATATTTATCTATAAACTTTTATACAATTCCAGATATTTTTTCGCACTTTCTTTCCAACTAAAGTCAGATTTCATTGCGCTTTCTCTCATTGCATTAAATGTATATTTATCTCTATAAACATTTAAGGCGCAATAAATTGCATCCTTCATTGCCCAACCATCATAACTCCAGAACTTGAATCCGGTTGAATCGTTTAATGGATAACCAACAACCGTATTATCAAGTCCACCTGTTGCTCTTACAATTGGCAAAGAACCATATCTCATTGCTATTAATTGCGAAAGTCCACAAGGCTCAAATTTTGACGGCATTAAGAAGAAATCAGAACCTGCATAAATTAAATTTGCCAAATCTCCTCTGTAACCAACGTAAGTCCTAATATTAGGAGTATTGTTGGATAACCAAATAAACAGATTTTCATATTCTTTATCTCCTGAACCTAAGAATATAAAATCAGCATCCATACCGGCTAAATCTCTTTCAACTTGACGAATCAAATCAATACCTTTTTGTTCAACGAGTCTTGATATCAGAGCAATCAACGGTCTTTCAGGTTTATATTCCAACCCGAATTCTTTTAGGATTGCTTTCTTATTTTCTTCTTTATTTTTTAAAGATTTTATATCGAAATTTTTAACCAAAGATTTGTCTGTTTTAGGATTAAATACATCATAATCAATCCCATTAAGAATTCCGGCAATTTTATGTGTTTGACCTCGAAGAGTATAATCCATACCTTCGCCGAATTCATTGCCTAGGATTTCTTCTGCATATTTCGGAGAAACAACAAGAACTTTGTCAGAGTAATTAATCGCACCTTTCATCCAGTTTACACGACCATAGTGTTCGCAACCCCATTCATTGTAAACAATATCTTTTCGCATATTTGCAAAATCCAAAATATCTTCAAACCAAACTCCTTGGTAAGCAAGATTATGAATTTCAAATACATTTTTCGTATCTTTCCAAAATTCATCAAACTTGTAATTAGCTTTAATATAAAGGGGAATCATTGCTGTATGCCAATCATTTGAGTGGATAATGTCAGCCTTAAAGTTAAGTTGCTTAGCATATTCTAAAGTTGCAAGAGAGAACGCAACATATCTTTCATGTTCGTAACGAGTATCAAGCCATCTTGGGTAAACATCTTGAAAACAAGAGAAATACCAATCATTTTGAACAAAAAATACATTAATATTTGTATTTGGTAATTTTGTCATAAACAGTTTAAATTTTTGAGGAGCGCAACCAAAAGTTATCCACATTTCAGAATTTTCAAGTTCTTTTATTCCCCATTTTTCTTTATCAATACAACCATGAAGTGGTGTAAAAATAGCTATTTCTGCATCTTTTTCCAATGCTTTTGGTAAACTTCCTACAACATCAGACAACCCACCTGCTTTTGAAAATGGTGCAACTTCCGCTGCTGCGAATAAAATCTTCATATAGCTCTACTCCTTATAAATTTTAGGTATCAATTTTTGTGTTGGATTTTTCTCTCTCGTTATAATTTGTATTAAAATTTACCCCTCAATTGTAAAACATTATTAACATAAAATCAATATTTAGCAATTTTTTTATTTATTTTGTTTTTATATAAATATAGAAGTGTGTAAAAGTTTATGAAAGTAGGCTAATATGACTCAAATTTCAAGTTATAACCGTGAACCACAATACGGAAGCGCAATGGCTACATCTATTGCCGGTGGAATTGCTTGGGGCGGAATGGAATATCTTATGAAGAAAAAACCATTTATAGACCAAAATGAAAAGCTTCAAGATTCATTTGTTAAAGAAATGGAAGATGCACTTACTAAAATAAAAGATTCTGATACGCTTAAAATTGTTGAAGCTCAAAATAATATTGAAAAAGAAATTGATGCTCTAACTACATCTGATGAATTAAAAGAATTTATTACAAAAAGAAAAGATGATTTCTCAAAATTATCAGATGATGAGTTGAATCTGCTGAAAAATAAAATTGGCTCAACGGAACCAAATGAAGCAAAAAGTTTGTTAAAATATACATTCAAAAGAGAAGGCAAATATTATAATCATTTTAACGATGTATTTGAATCTTGCTATGATGAAGCAGGAAAACTAAAACATAATGCAGAGAAAATTTCAAAAGAAAATTGGAGTGCAATTAAATCAGCAATAACTGATGCTCGAGTCAAAGCTGGAATAAAAGCTGGTGTAACATTTGCTACAATAGCAACAATTGTTTCTTGTGCATTTGAATTCTTCTCTTCCAAAAAAAATTAACATTTTGTTGCATTTTATGACTTTATAATAGCAAATTAAAAAGTTTTAGTGTATTATGTACATTAGTTGAGAATTAAAAAAAGGGAACCTTTAATTGGCAAAAGCTATCAAAACCAACCGTTCAATGAAGATTTATGAAGTCGTCAAAGTCAAAGCTCCGATTGTTGAAGCTTTGAAAAATGCAGTTGAACATCCTACATACCAGTTTCACATTCCCGGACATACAAAAGGGCGGGCTGTTTTTCCTGATTTCAAAAAATTGATTGGAGAAAAAGCTCTTAATGTTGATACTACAGACGAATTTGACAATTTAGGTACTCTTCATCCTGCAACCGGTCCGATTGCAGAAGCTCAAGAACTTGCAGCAGAAGCTTTTGGCGCACAAAAAACATTCTTTTTACTCAACGGTTCAACAGCCGGTAACATGGCAATAGGAATGGCTTTAACAAAAGCCGGACAAAAAGTTATTATTAATAGAAACTGCCACCGTTCAGCACTCACAGGTTTGATGATTTCTGGAGCTGAACCAATTTGGATTTGTCCAAACAGAATTGAAGATTGGTCAATTTGGGGAAATCTTGATGCCAGCACTATTGAAAAGCAACTTCAAGAAAATGATAATGTCGGTCTTGTTTGGATTACAAACCCGACTTATGAAGGAGTTGTTTCGGATATCAAATCTATAAGCAAAGTTTGTAAAAAATATGGAGTACCTTTAGTTGTAGATGAAGCACATGGGTGTTTATGGAATTTTAACAAACACCTTCCTGAAACAGCGCTAAAACTAGGGGCAGATGCTGTTATTCATTCACTTCATAAAACTGGTGGAAGTATGAGTCAAAGCTCTATGTTACACATCGCAAAAGACTCATTGATTAATCCTGATGCTGTTGAAAAAGCTTTAAAAATGCTTCATACGACAAGCCCGTCTTTGATGTTACTTGCAAGCTTAGATGCAGCAAGAGCAACTCTTCAATCAAAATCAGGTCAAGCAATATTAGAACGAACCGTTAAAAATGCAAAATATTTGAGAACAAGATTGGACAATATTCAAGGACTTCATCAACTTAAAGCCGATTTTGGTTATAAAACAGACGTTACAAAAGTATTTATCAAAATGGATGGACTTTCTGGTAAGCGTTTAGAATCTATTTTAGAAATTGATTTTGGAATAGAAGTTGAATCAGCTTCTGATATTGGAGTGTTAATTCTTTGCAATTTAGGAAACAAACATTCTGATTTTGTGTATCTTGCTGATTGTTTAGAAAAAATTGCAACAAGTGATTACAAGGATATTTATTATTTGGAAAACAGAAAACACATGCCAATGTTGGACCCAATTATTAAAATGAGCCTTCGTGATGCATATTATGCCGAAAAAGAAGTTATAAATAAAGAAGATGCAATTGGTAGAATATCAGCAGAACTCGTTGCAGAATGTCCTCCGGGGATTTCAATTTTACTTCCAGGGGAATTGATTACAGAAGCTCATCTACCTTATTTGAACGATTATAAAACATTAGAAGTTGTCAAAGTTTAATGGGAAGAAAGAAAAAGAAAAATTCAAATAATAAGATTATAACTTTTTTAATAACGCTTGTTCTTATGGCAAGTGGAGTGTATTATTACGGTTTAAATTATGTCCCGCAAAAATGGTATGAAACTCAAACAATGATGCCAAATCAAACAGAAAGCTATTACCAAAACCAATGGTGCACCGGAGATTTTGGAAGAAAAGAAGTTGTTTTGTGGGATATGACAAGAGTTGATTGTCTGGCAAAAGATTATGCAATAGAATTTGATTTTGCAAAAAAATGGGCAGAATCAATTGGACAATCTTTGTATTATTCAAAACTAACAGGGAAAAAACCGGCTGTAGCTTTAATTTTAACAGCTCCAACCGATTATAAATACGTTAAGCGCATTGAACGCCTAGATAACGGAATTAAAATATTTTTGATAAAAGCGTATTAAAATAAAAAACCGCTGTTGCTAATAGGAAAGCATGGCTTACAACGGTTTTGCGCAATAACATAACTATAATTACATATATACCAACTTTAGCTGGTGCTTTAATAATTCTAGCTGGTAGATGAGTGCTTGTCAATATGTAATGATAGTTACATGGACAAGGATAGAATATTAAAAGAGTTTGGTAGGAATTTAAGAGCTGAAAGAAGTCGCCTAGGGATTTCTCAAGATTTGCTTGCAGAAAAAATGGGAATTTGCGCAGGTAAGCATATTGGCACTATAGAAAGAGGAGAAACAAATCCCAGTTTAACAACAATTATTTCTATAATGAAAGCTCTGAATATAGATTTTGAAAAACTCATAGATATAACAAAAAAAGAATTTTAACATAATAGTATTCACTATTTGCGTTAAAATTCTTTTTTGTAATTTAAATTTAATATTACCAGACAACTTTTTCTATCAATTCAATTTCGTATCCGTCCGGATCCTTGATAAATGCGATTTTAGTTCCTTTTCCATTTAAATCAAAAGGTTCATAAAGATATTCATAACCTAATTCAGCAATTTTAGCTGTAAACTTATCTAAAGATTCTACTGCAAACGCAAAATGACCAAAACCAGAGCCAATATTATACCCTTCACTTGGTGTTTCATCATTATAAGTTAATTCAATTTGACAAGTCTTTTCTTTATCATTCAAGAAATACAACCAACAATCATCCAATCTTTTTTTGTGATCTAATTCCATATCCAAAACTTCTGTATAAAATTTTAAAGAAGCTTCAATATCTTTAACTCTAATCATTGTGTGTAAAAATCTCATAAAACCCTCCTGTATTTCCCTTTAAAATTATGATACAATAAACTATACAAAAAAAGATAGAGGTTTTAATGAAAAATAGTTTCGAACAAAAAATTTATTATGCAGACACAGATGCTTATGGCGTTGTTTGGCATGGTGCTTATTTAAGATGGATGGAAAAAGGTCGTTGCGATTTTTGTGAAGATTTGGGTTTTAATCTTGTTGAACTTGTTAAGCAGGATATAGCATTACCGGTTGCTAATATGAACGTAAAATTCAAAGCTTCTGCAAAACTTAATGATATATTAATTGTTGAAACTTGGATTTCAAAACTAACACCATTATGCGTCACATTTTCACAATCTATTAAGAACAAAGAATCCGGAGTTACATATATTCTTGCTGATTTTGATATTGTTGCAGTTAATAATGACGGCAAGCTATATAGAAGGATTCCTGAAATATTAAAGACAAAATTACAAGAGGCGATGGAATGCAAAGATTAAATAAATTTATAGCATCATCAGGGTTTTGTTCTCGCCGTAAAGCTGATGAATACATAGAAAACGGTGATGTTATCGTAAACGGTAGAATTATTAAAGAATTAGGATTTCAAGTAGGACCCAAAGATAAAGTTTCTATAGAAGGAAAACTATTGAAACCATTAAAGAATGAATATTATCGTTTTTATAAACCAGCCGGATATATTACGACATCGGAAGATGAAAAAGGAAGAAAGACTATTTATGACGTTATCCCTCCGGAATTAAAGAAATTAAAACCTGTTGGGAGATTGGATAAAGATTCTACCGGTTTAATTATAATGACAAACGACGGAGAACTAATCAATGAAATGACTCATCCGTCAATTAAAGTTCCTAAAATTTATATTGTAAATATTAATGGGAAATTGTCTCCGGAAGAAGGCGAAAAAATGTACAACGGGATTGAAATAGAATCCGACAACGGAGAAAAAAAGATTGCTTATGCTCAGGTTTTGCCAATTGAATTAGGGAATAAGTCTTCAACTCTGCAAGTTACATTGCACCAAGGTATAAATCGCCAAATTCGTAAAATGTTTGCTACTTTAGGGTATGAAGTTATTTCTTTGAAACGAGTTCAACATGGTACTATTACTCTTGAAGGTTTAAAAAAAGGTCAAATAAAACCTATGAAACCAAAACAAATTCAAGAATTAAAAAAATATCTTTCAAAAATTAAACGAGAACAAAATGATTAAAGTTGCTATTGTTGGAAATATTGCATCAGGAAAATCTACGGTAGAAAATATTATTGAGTCTAAAGGATTCAAAGTTTTTGATACAGATAAAATTGCGCATGAAATTTTAAAAAATAGTTTAGAGGTAAAAAACGAATTTGGAACAACAGACCGAAATTCTCTTGCACAAATAGTTTTTGCGGATTCAACAAAATTACAGAAATTGGAATCTATTATTCATCCAAAAGTAAAAGACGAACTTGTTAAGATTTTTTCAACTAATGAAAGAGCTATTTTTGTATCAGTTCCTCAACTCTTTGAAGCAGGTTTTGAGAACCTATTTGATAAAATTATTTATGTAACTGCCGATGAAAAAACAAGACAAGAACGCTTAATAAAAAGAAATTCTTATACTATAGAAGAAGCAAGAAAAAGGATTTCTGCTCAATCAGAAAATGGCAAACGTGAAAAATGCGATTTTGTGATTGAAAATAACGGAACTTTACAAGATTTAGAAAATTCGATTAATACTTGTCTGAAAGCTTTGCTGCTCTAAACATTTCATAAATACTGAGTAACAAAAAGACTCCGAATAATAACAGATAGGAGTTATTATTGTATACGAGCACAGAACCTACTCTGGTTGGTTCAAATACGTTTAAAACATATCCTGTTATAGTTCCAAGAATTCCAACCATCATAAAATAACTAAAATTTAAAATACTAACAGCAGTTCCTGATATCATTTTTCTGTTTGTTGCATGCAAAACCGGTACCAGTAAAGATGACAAACTTGCGTTTGCAGCAAGTACACAGAAAATAAACGGAATTATCATTGTTTTTATATCAAACCAAATTAACAAACATATTATCAAAAGCGAAACAAATGTAATAATTGAAGCACCTTTTAAAAATATAACCCTATGATTATGACATATTTTGCAAACAGAAGCATTAATTATATTAAACACTGCTGCTACAATTGCCATAATGGAGAGAACCACAGCAGCTTTAGCAGATGTCATTAAGCAGAAATCTTCCAAAAACTTTTTCCCAATAACAGTTTGAATAACATAAGATATACCAAAATTACAGCACGCAAATGTAAAGAGTGCTCTATTATGATTTTTGTGCATAACGACTTTAAATGGCAGAGTCTTTAATTCAATATGTTTATTTATTGGTTGCAACTTAATTTTAGGCAAAACTGCTAAGTATGCAATCACCGATACAACCACAATTCCTGCAATTATCAAGAGTAATTCTCTCCAAGAAAGTACTCTCATTGCCATGACAAAAGGGGCATTTGCTGCAATACCTCCGGCATATCCCAAGAACAGCATAACAGACAATGCTATACCAAAGTCTTTTTCGTCAAATAAATGAGCAAGTTCCTTTATTAAACTCAAATAAAACATGCTCCCGCCTAAACCAAGCAATCCTCGAGAAAAATACATTAGAGGGATATTAGAAGTTAGAGGGAAGAGCAAACAGCCAAGCGCCATAATAACTGCGCCTACTATCATTACACGATATCCGCCATAGCGATCTACAAAAACCCCATTTAATAGTTGCGTAAATGCGTATACGTACATATAAATCGCACCAAATGCTGTAATTACAGGAGCACCTACCGAAAGCTCTTGTTCTAATATATCAAAAATTGCTCCGGGGACGGCTATACGTTGGAAATTTGCTACAAAATAAAACAATGTCCCCAATGATATAAGCGTTAGATGTAATATAAAGCTCTTATTTTTCATAAATAACTCCAACTATAGACAGCGTAACGCTAATTTATAGTCATGTCAACGAGCAAAAAATACTTCATGGTTTGCTCGCAAATTCAAACAAAACTTGTTGAAAATAAATATTTTTTATTATAGAATCATGCGTATACAATTTGTGTGTATATTAATTTTTGTAAAAAAATTAAAGAACATGCCGGATAAATTAGCAAAAAATATTTTTAGCCGGTTTTAGATTCATAGTCGGAGGTTGTTGTGTTTATTAATAAAGTCGTAAGTGTTCCAATCACAAGTTTTAAAGGGTATCAGCATAAAACAAACGATATCGGGGAATCCGTTATGCGTTTTAATTTCCCTTATGATTATGAAAAAGAAGAATGCGAAATTCAGTTTTTCAAATTAGTACCAACAGAAAACTATGAATATAAAATAATCGAAGAACCTATAAAGCATGAAAAACTTAACCTCAAAGAGGGTGGTATAGATATAAACATTCAAGATATCACTAATCTTGATAAAGATGAACCATTTGCCTACAGATTTGTAATAACAAATAAAGAAACAGGTGCAGTTAGGAAATCTGCTGACACTGGCATGTTGATGTCTGTAGAAGATGGAAAAAGCAAACTCGTGGATGATAAATGGGCAAATCCAACCGGAGATAACAAGTATACTTTTGTGCCAAGAACCGGAACTGCGCCTAAAATTCAAGGTGCAGGTTATTTAACTTATCCTGATTCTCAAAGAGTAGGTGTTAAATACAGAGATTTTGATTCTCCTAATACCGGAGAAATTTACATTGATAAAAATGAACAAAAAGATATGGAAAAAGTTGTTAGAACATTTTCCAATAAGACCGGTGGAAATTTAGCAGGATTGGAATATAACCTTGATTATTTAGCTCAAAGCGGGTACAAGATTCAACCGGCTAACCCTATTGCCGGTGGTGACAACAAATCTTCACACCACTACTGGAATAAAAATAACTTCCAAATTTCTGACGACATGGGAAACATTGAGAATTTTAATTCCTATTCAAGAAAATTATTCCAAAAGGGTATTTCTTATGTTTATGACGGAACATTTACGTCAGAAGGATTAGAAGGTATCCATTTCCAATACGCATTGAGATGGGCAGATAAAAATCCTCAAACATACAATTGGTTTAAAATGCAAAGCTTAAAAGACCAAATGTTAGGCTTCGGGGTTGTTCCAAATAATAAGGAATCTCTAAGACACAGAGTGATAAATCCACCTGTTATTTACAATGAATCTACAAAGAAGATTGAAAAGAATCCAAATTATAATCCTGACAAAGAAACTTATTTCCAAATATATGATGGAACACAGGTTTCTGAATCACAATTATCAAAATTAGATAAACCTATCGAAAATTACAAAAAAATAAAATCTGATAATCTTCTTTCTATTAACAGCCATGATGATACATTAATAAATTTTGTATTTGAAATTAATCCTAGTGAATACAAAGATAGATTGAATGCTTTTACCGATTTTAATAAATCATCTGGTAAAAATCTAACTTTGAATTCACCTGATGGAACAATTTTAATGGCACAATTCTCTAACTTTAAAATTGATAGAAAAACAGAAGGCGGATTTGTTACTTGGGATGCGAATACTGACATGGTAAAAATGAATTACCAAGTTTCAGGTTATGATGAAAAAATTGCTCAAGCAAATGCTGTTGCATCTAAAAAAGATTTTGATATTATGATGAGAGTTAGAGGTGCTTACGAGGTTCAAGATATGGCACTTCAAGCAGCTAAATATTGGACAAAGAATGTAAAAGATGCTCAAATAATATATGCAGCACAGACCCTAAAAGGTGCTAAGAATGAAGATAAATTTAAAGAACTAGTGTCAAATGGACTGTTGCCAAAAGAATCTTTACTTTCTCAAGAAAAAATTAATAATGTTCTAAACGGTTATTACGATTTGGCCCCAAAAGGAGTTTTGAGCAAAGATGATGCAACAATAAAAGCATTAATGGAATTACCGTTTGATGCTCTTGAATTTGCAGAAAATACAGTTGGCGTTCTTTCAACATCGTATTTCTCCAATAGAGCAATTTCAGAAGATACTTTAGGTTTAAGCCGATTTGATTTAATGAAAAAAGATAATCCGCATTTGGTTAAAGAATATTCACATACATATTTAAAAGCAAACCAAATGTTTACGAAAGATATCAAAAATTTCGCAGATGAAATTATCAAAAAAGTAGATAGCAACGCTACAGAAAAACTTCTGGATAAAGATGGTAATTATACCGAATATGGAGAATATGTAATAGAGTTAGTTGGCAAGAATATTGCAAAATATGCGTTCTTAAAATCATTAACAGGGGATTCTCTAAAAACAAAAACTCTTCCAAATGGAGAAATTACATACGATTATAAAGATATTAAAGACAAAACAAGTTTGAAATCACTTGGCATACATGCCTCAAATCCGACAGAAGAAGCTGAAATATTGGAAAAACTTATTAACAAAGGATTAGGAAAATTAAGCTCTTCTGATGTTGATTATGTTGCAAATGCCATTTCAAAAAGACTAGATGGAACAAATCTTAATAGTTTCAGACTTGCAGAAGCTACTGTTAAAGAAGCTGGACTAGGTTTATCATGGAGACTTGATGCTGCGAAAGATATGATGGATCAAGATGCAATAAGAAACGGAGATACATCTTTTGACGAAACTTGGGATAAACTTATTCATTTCTGGAAAAGATTTGTAAACACTGTAAAAACAGAAAATCCTAATTCTTATATTGTTGCTGAAATGACAGATATTGAAAAAGTTATGAAAGAGAATCTTGGAGAATATACAGGTTGCTACGGAATGTTGCCTGATATTGGGTTAAAATTCAAATCAGTTCCTGATGCAATGACAAAATTCTTTAATGAAACAGGCATTACGTCTGAAGCAGGTTACTCATATTTCTTTACAGATTTATTGATGATGTTTGGTCCTGAATATGAAGGCGGAAACATTGACATGGGAGAAGGTCGTCCTCGGAAAATAGTTGAAAAAATCAATGAGCTTATCCGAACAAAAGGTATTGATTATGCAAGAAACTTGTTTACTTTTGTAGGAAATCACGATAAACCTCGTATTCTGCAAGGATTAGCTCTCGATATGGGATTGTTCCATGGGGATTTAGGTGTATATGATGGGAAGAAGGCTAATTTTGAGAAAAATCATGAAAACAGAAAGAAAGTAATGATTCAACTTGCTAACGCTGATGATTTTGCAAGCCTCCCATTAGAAGCTAAATTGAATATTGATAATCCTGAATACTTCAATACTGTAAGTACTTATGCAGCTGCAATGAGTCAATTATTAAGAAAATCCATAAATGATTCTTTGAGTGGTAAAATTTCAGATGAAGAAATGGCATATCTAAAATCTGCACTTGTAGATTTGGTTAATGGAAATTATTTGGGTTCCGGCAAAAGTACTCAAATTCCATCAATTAATATCCCTGAACTTTCTAGTGCTGAAAATGCGTTAAAAGAAATTCTTAAATTATCAAATATTACAGTAACTGATGAGGAATTTAGCAAAATTCTTGAAGAAGCAAACAAAGAAGAATTAGTCAATAAATATCTTGTTCAAGGTGACTTTGACGGGAAAGAAACTAATGAAGAAGTTGGAAAAAGAAATCAAGAAATGATTGAAAAAATCTTGCGAGGAGCTTATGAAAATATCCCTAGCAATGAATCTGACTTTATGAAATACAGTACTTATACTGCCGGAGTTGCAGGACTCTTAAGAGAAGCATTCATAAATGTTAAGGGCGATAATGCAAATGCAAGATATCAATTCTTGAACGGTGCAAAAGCATTTGTAAAAAAATACGACCGTGCTAAAGTTGAAGCTAGCCGTGTCCAACTTCCATATTATGAAAATATGCATGATGCAATGGCTAAAAACAATTTTGGAGCTCAAGATATTAAAACTGCTGTTGAAATGCTTGTAAATCAAGCAGAATATAAAGCACGCAAAGATGGAAAACTTGGAGAAAATGCACATTTTGCTAATTCAAACAAAATTGTTTTAGAAACTTGGAAAAACGCAACAGAACCTGCTGTACAAAAAGCTACAATGATGATGTCGTTCCTATCTGCGTTAATGGGTTTACCAACCATTTATGGTGGGGATGAATTGGGTCTGAGCGGTTATGATGAAAAAGCCAAAAACGTTTATTTGAAATGTAGAAATCCATTACCATGGTCTGAACTGGAAGAAGGTATTTTCAAAGAATACAGAGAACGTGTTCAAAAGGCAATGAATGGTGCAATGGGTATCAGAAGCAGAGAAGGAGTTGATGCTCTTAATAATGGTACTACTTATTCAATGACAACTTCAAATTGGAATATTCCTGCAATGTTAATGCAAGACGGTTATGGCAATATGACAGTTTCTGTATTTAATTCACTAGGAATTGATCCACGTAGCGGGATTAATTATTTTGACAAACTTGGAATTACAAAAGAAAACAAAGAAAAATTCTTTGCAGATAATCATATTGAATCAATAAATCCTAACAATCCGTATGTTCCTATTCAAAAACAAGAAGAAATTGATTATATTGAACTTGGAGCTGGCTTGTCATTGCCAATTGGTTTAACATTTATGAACTCAGATTCAAGAGATAAATCTGTTTATGAAATAGTTAAAGATTATAAAGCAAAGAATGATAAAGGCGAAGTTATTAAAAATGTCCCTTATGCTATCGTCAGAAAAGGTGGCAATATCGTTTTGAATAGCCTTACTGCAAAAAACGGTACAATGGTATTAAAGCATGTTAGCAAGGTTGGTAAACAATTAGCTTTCAGAGGTAGTTCTCAAACATTTAACAATAAGCAATACCGAATTGTGTCAAATCCATATCAGATAGCAGAAGAGCCAATTGAAGGAGAAAAACTTTCCTTGACATCAAGATAAGGTAAATGTTTTGAACAACAAAAGAGGATATCCGAAAAACATGGATATCCTCTTTTGTTCTCAGCTTAGATCCGGTAGAGTGGGAAATATTTTGGTGCAAAAAATTGCACCCTACCGCTTTCCGAGGTAGTTCTCAAACATTTAACAATAAACAATACCGAATTGTGTCAAATCCATATCAGATAGCAGAAGAGCCAATTGAAGGGGAAAAACTTTCCTTGACATCAAGATAAGGTAAATGTTTAAGATAAAAAAGGAAGTCAAATGACTTCCTTTTTTTAAAACCCTATTGCGTAATTAAAAACTCGTTTTTTTGTTGATTTTGGAACTGATTCTGATACATCAACAGTAACTTCTGGAGTTTCAATTACCTGTTTTGCCCTCTTTAACATATTATTTTGTTGGAAAGTTT